>JBBIGW010000193.1:0-5280 GCA_037447355.1 Bacteroidia bacterium
TTAAAGCTGTTGAGCTGGTTAACCCATTGTGGCAAGCTCAAATAATGAGTCACTTGAAACTTCCAAAAAACCATATCGGATTTTTAATAAATTTTAATGTAACAATGATAAAAAACGGGATAAGAAGATACAGTCTTGAATGAACATTTATTTCATTCACTTACCGTTCTTCCCGCCTCCCCTGCTATACTTAATATGAATATTCAAAAAATAAAGACCTTAGGTGAACTTAAAGCCTCCGGGTACAAATCCAGATCGATCAAAGAGGAAATCCGGGCTAATTTGCTGGCACGACTAAAATCCCACGAACCAACATTTACCGGTATTGTCGGCTATGAAGACACGGTGATCCCCGATGTGGAGCGGGCGCTGCTCAGCAAGCATAATATTTTATTCCTCGGGCTGCGCGGACAAGCCAAAACAAGGATGGCCCGGCAGATGACGGAACTGCTGGATGAATATATTCCCTGCGTGGCGGGGAGTGAGATCAATGATGATCCGCTGAACCCGATCTCCCGTTTTGCCCAGGAAGAGATTGCCACCCATGGTGACGAAACCGCGATCCACTGGATCCACCGGACTGAACGGTACGGAGAGAAACTGGCCACCCCTGATGTAAGCGTCGCCGACCTGATCGGGGACATTGATCCCATCAAAGCTGCCAATCTTAAACTGAGTTTTGCTGATGACCGGGTGATCCATTATGGTATCATCCCGCATAGCAACAGAAGTATTTTTGTGATCAATGAATTACCTGATTTGCAAGCAAGAATACAGGTTTCCTTATTTAATATTTTAGAAGAAGGAGACATTCAGATTCGAGGGTTTAAACTTCGACTTCCGCTTGATATATTATTTGTATTCACGGCCAATCCGGAAGATTATACAAATCGCGGATCGATCGTTACCCCCCTGAAGGATCGCATAGAAAGCCAGATACTCACCCACTACCCAAGAAACCTTGAGCACGCATTAGCGATTACGGAACAGGAAGCAATCCTGAGTGAGGACCAGCAAAAAAGGGTCAGCGTTAGCGACCTGGTCAAACGACTGGTCGAGCAGGTAGCATTTGAGGCCCGGAGCAGCGAACTGGTGGATAAGAAAAGCGGGGTCAGTGCCCGGCTGACCATCTCGGCGTTAGAAAACGCGGTCAGCGCGGCGGAACGAAGATCCATCATCCACCACGAAAAACAAACGCAGGTCTGGATCAGCGACCTGGCCGGCATCATTCCATCCATTACCGGAAAAGTGGAACTGGTTTACGAAGGCGAGCAGGAAGGCCCCTTCCAGGTAGCCATGAATCTTATTGACAAAGCCATCCGCACCCGGTTTGTGCAGTATTTCCCCAACCCGGAACAATTAAAGAAGCGAAAAAACACCGGGAAGCCTTCCCAGGAAGAACAAAAAGATGAGAATCCCTACCGGCCTGTTACCGGTTGGTTCGATAAAGGCAATCACCTGAACCTGTCCTTTGATGTGCCAGATAAGGAAAAGACCCTCCTCCTTTACCAGGTAAACGGCTTGCACGCCCTGGTTAAAAAATATTTTCCCGGCGCCAGCGAGGAGCAGGCAGCCCTGCTGATGGAATTTGTCCTGCACGGACTGGCCTCCTATTCCCTGATCAGCAAGAAGATGTTTGAGTCTAAAGTAGAATTTAAAGACTTGGTTGGCAGTATGATGAATTTCAACGAAAAAGATTTTGAATTTGATGAGGAGTCTTAAGGAATTTGTAGTTGCGGGTTTTGAGGCATGTGTCGTTTACGGTTAGCTACGAACTATGAACTACATTCACTTCTCTCTCCAACCCCACCCCAAATCTTAGTTTTACGCTTTGCAGGATCTCTTCGCTAAGGTCATAGATTTCTTTGCCGGTCGCTTTTCCATAATTTACAAGTACCAGGGCCTGGTTTGCATGACAACCTGCATCACCCCTGCGGAACCCTTTCCAGCTGGTTCCTGGCTGAGGACCGCATTGCTCGATCAGCCATCCGGCCGCCAGCTTAACCGTACCAATTGCATTTGGATAACCAACGATAGCCGGGAAACGGGTTTTGAGTCCCTCAAAAACAGGTACGGGTACGGAAGGATTCTTAAAGAAACTGCCCGCATTCCCGATGTCTTTGGGATCCGGCAATTTGGCCCTGCGTATCCGGATCACCGCATCAGAAATGGCTTTTGCCGATAATTCCTTTACCCCCATCTGCTCCAGCTCCTGTTCAATGGCCCCGTAACTGGTATTGAACCGGGGTTTCTTCCGCAAGCGGTAGGTCACATTGAGGATCACAAACTGGTCCCTGTATTTTCGTTTGAATACGCTTTCCCGGTAACCAAAGCCGCAATCGCTCCGTGTAAAAGTGACAAGTTTCCTGTCGCGGATATGCCAGGCTTCCAGGTCCCAGAACAGGTCTTCCACTTCCACGCCATAGGCCCCGATATTCTGCATGGGGGAAGCCCCCACGTTTCCGGGTATCAGGGAAAGGTTTTCCAGTCCCGACCAGTTTCGCTCAATACAATACAGTACAAACTGGTGCCAGTTTTCCCCCGCCCCGGCTTTCACATATACATACTCGTTATCCTCGTGGAGCTCGGTAATGCCTTTGAGCTCATTTTTCAATACGAGTCCGTCAAAATCACAGGTGAAGAGAATATTGCTACCGCCACCAAGAATAAGTGTTTGCAGCCGGGAATTTGCTGTTTCCCGGCTCAAGGCTCCTGCCAGCAGTTCCTGCAGCTCTTCAGCACTACTGAAAACGGCAAAATACCGGGCCAGTGCTTCAATCCCGAAACTCGTAAAAGGACGCAGAGATATTTTTTCCCGAATGGTCATACTGCAAAAGTCCCTTTTTTTTGGTTAACATTGAATGACCTAATTTCAACTATTATTTCAGCCTAAACCATCAATATGAAAAAACTGATCCTGCTGTTTCTGCTTCCGGCTTTCCTGATTTCATGTAAAAGCAAGTCCCCCAAAACCGAAACACCGGCCGACACCGTTACAACCGGTCACCCCGCCTGGATCAGGCAGGGTAATATTTATGAAGTAAATACCCGGCAATATACCCCCGAAGGCACTTTTAATGCGTTTGCCACCCACCTGGACCGCCTGAAGGAAATGGGAGTGCAAACGGTTTGGTTCATGCCCATCAACCCCATCAGTAAAAAAGACCGGAAAGGAACCCTGGGCAGTTATTATGCAGTAGCAGATTATACCAGCATTAACCCGGAATACGGGAATATGGACGATTGGAAGCAACTGGTGAAAGCCATACACGACAAAGGGATGAAAGTCCTGATCGACTGGGTGCCCAATCATACCGGCGCCGACCATCCCTGGCTGATCACCCATCCGGATTTCTTCGTGAAAGACAGCAGCGGTAAAGCCGCCACCATGTTCGACTGGACCGATACCCGGGTACTGGATTACAAAAACAATGAAATGCAGGACAGCATGATCGCCGCCATGAAATTCTGGATCAACCAGACCGGTATCGATGGATACCGGGTGGATGTGGCCTGGAATGTACCCGGCGAATTCTGGAAAAAATGTATCCCGCAACTGAAAGCTGATAACAAAGACCTTTTCTTCCTCGCGGAAGGAGATAAACCCTACCTGATGACCAGCGGGTTTGATGCTTACTATCCCTGGGAAATGTTTCATATGATGGTGAATGTGGCCGCCGGCACCCGCCCCGCTTTTGCCCTGGATAGCGTGAAAGCAAAATATGACAGTATCTACCCGAAGGACGCCATTCCCCTGTATTTTACCAGCAACCATGATGAGAACAGCTGGAATAAGTCCGATTACAAAACCTTCCCCGGTGCAGTCCATGCGCCTTTTGCCGTATTTACACAAACCATGGGCGGCACGGTACCCCTCGTGTACAGCGGACAGGAAGAACCCCTGCCGCGTCCCCTGCCTTTCTTTGAAAAGGATACGATCCTCTTTGGAAAGTTTGAACGGGCGAAATTTTATAAAACCCTGCAGGATTTGCGGCAGAAAAATGAAGCCCTGGCAACCGATGCCTCTTTCAAAAAAATAAAAGCCGGTGATGAAAAAGCCGTTTATGCTTTTGCAAGGGAGAAAGCCGGAAAGAAGATACTGGTGATCCTGAACCTCTCCCAAAAAGAACAAACCATTAAAATAACAGACAAAGACCTGCAGGGTAATCCCTACAATGTATTTAAGGGGAATAAGGAAGTCCTGACTGATAAGGAATGGAAACTGCAACCCTGGGGATATGTGGTATATGAATACAATGCCGCAGGAAAATAATCTATGTTGTAACCCATGACAGCCACTATCATCGGATCCACCGGCCTGGTCGGCGGCCATTTACTGGAACTCCTGCTGAAGGACCCTTATTTCGACAGGGTGCGCATCCTGGTCAGGCGGCCGGTTGAACGCTCCCACCCCAAACTGGAAAAGAAACTGGTCGATTTTTCCGATATGGAAAGCTTTCGCCTGGCCCTCGAAGAAACGGATATTATCTTTTGCGCGATCGGCACCACGCAGAAAAAAGTAAAGGGTGATAAAAAAGCCTACCGGAAGGTCGATTATGATATCCCGGTAAATGCGGCCCGGCTGGGTAAACTTTGCGGCTGCGAGAAATTTGTGCTGGTTTCATCCGTAGGGGCGAACAGTAAGAGCAACAATTTTTACCTGAAACTGAAAGGCGAAGTTGAAGAAGCTGTGCAAGCCGCCGGAATCGGATCCGTCTATATTCTGCGCCCATCGGTGTTAATCGGCAACCGTAAAGAATTCCGCTTCAGCGAAAAACTGGCCGGCTGGCTGATGCCCCTGTTTTCCTTTATCATTCCGGCCAAATACAGGCCGGTGAAGGCCAGTAAGGTGGCGGAAGCGATGGTAAATGCAGTTAAGAGTTGAACCGCTCGTACCTTTTCAATATCCAACCATTTAACAACAGGCTGCTCAGCACCGGCAATAACAACATCACAATAAAACTGAACCAGGAAACCGTAACCAGCGGCCGGGGCAAAACTCAACGAACCGCGAACTGTGAACTCGTAATCGCTGAACTCCGAACTATGAACTATGAACTCTGAACTATCCTATACCCCATCCACATCCGCCACCACCGTCACGCTACGGAAGGATTTTTCCTGGTGAAGAATGGCTACCTGTTCCAGCAGGTCCTTTTTACATTGACTGATCGTCCGGCTGTCCCGCGGCAATTTAAGGAGGATTTCCATCAGGTACTGGTTGCGGATACGGCCGATGACCGGTTCTGCGGGGCCAACCAGATAATTCCCATATTTATT
>JBBIGW010000194.1:0-5253 GCA_037447355.1 Bacteroidia bacterium
AGTTGATCACCACGATATAATCGCCGGTGTCAACGTGGGGGGTGTAGCATGCTTTGTTCTTACCACGTAATACAGCGGCAATTTTAGCACACATACGACCAACGGTTTGATTAGTACCGTCCACAACATACCAGTTGCGTTTTACGGTAGCCTCGTTCGCATGTTTGGTAGTGAAATGTAATTTGCTCATTTAGAAAAGCTTTGAGCTGTGAGTTACGGGCCTGCCGGCCGGCAAAGGCAGGTTTCGGGCCCGGTTCCTCCAGCGGTTAGTGAATAAACTCCCGGGGCTATCCCCCCGGCAGTCCCTAAAAACAGGTATAAACCTGGTTCTTTTGGGGGTGCAAAGATAGGAATGAGGAATGTGCTAACCTAAGAAAAGAGGAGTTTTTAAAACAGCACCCTTGTAACAAAATGATTTTCAATAAAATTTTTGTCTGCTTATTTTAATAGGTTACAAAGTTGGCGTTTTACCAACCATTTTTATAGCTTTATGATGTCAATTAATCCACACACCGGGTCTGAAAGCTACCACGACTACCCTAAAATCCGGTAGGTTAAATGACTTTTGATTACTCAGTATATTAATACGGGTATCAAAATTTATGGTTATTGTTTTTCTGGAAAAGCTTTATGCATTTGGTAAAAACCATGCGGATGCCCGCAAAAGCCTTGCGACCTGGCAGGATATGACCGAAAAAGCAGATTGGAAATCAAGAACGGATGTACTAAACGATTTTCCAAATGCTAAAATGATAAAGGATAACAGGGCACGATTTGAAATAAAGCACAATAGTTACCGGCTGATCGTGTATATAAATTATCAGATAAAAACCGTTTTCATTCGTTTTATTGGAACACATGGTGAATATGACCGAATTAATCCTGAAACCATTTAAAGACCGTATATGAAACAATGGTATCCATTACTCACAGAAGAAGAATACAGGCAAGCCGCTGCAAGATTGGAGGAAATTTATCTTGCGGATGAGCAATCCGTCGAATACAGAGAGATGAAACTCCTGGTGCTGCTGATAAGTGAATATGAAAAAAAACACTACCAGTTACCTGAAGTAGACCCGGTCGAGTTGATCAGAATCCGCATGGAAGATTTTGGTTATACTGCCAAAGACCTGGCCAAGGAATACGGGGACAAAGGAACGGTCAGCAAAGTTCTAAACTATAAACAACCGCTCTCCCTGACCATGATCCGGAAATTCAGCAAACTGCTCCGGATCCCGGCTGATTCGCTTACCAAAGAATATAAATTACACGTCTAATCTGCCACCGGGCCCGCCGGCTTCACCACCAACCGGGCCGGGGCCAGGTGAGTGATCAGTACCGGTATCGCATCCCCTTCTTTTACGCCAGGCAACTGGTCCGGTGAGAGCTTGGCCTGCATTTCTTCAAATAAAGTAAGATAAATGGCATGAGGAGAGATCCGGCTGACGACCGCATCCGCCACGATCTCATTCTTAAAATGCTGGACGGCTTTCTTATAAGCAGCCGAATAATTGTGCGAGAACAATTCGGCCACGATGCCATTGGGGCGTTCCAGGTTCAGCAGGCGGAAACTGATCGCCGCATTCTCAGCCGTTTCAACCGGTGGCTTTTCCCAGGGCGACAACTGCAGGGGGAAAAATATATAACTGTCTATCTCTTTGACAAAATAGCGGTCTTCCACCTTTTTGAGGTACCCGGAAAAACGATTCTCGATCACCGCCCGCTGGATCAGGAGGTCGAGCCGGGTATTGTGCAGGAATTTAACATTATAAGCCGTCATTTTATCGCCCCTGTCGGATAAACGGAGCTGAAAATTAACGGTATCCCCGATCCGGAAATGCCGGGGCTTCCGGCCGGTTTCTTCCAGCCCGGTTTTGCAATTCACCGATTTCTTTTTGGCTCCGGCCTCATATTCGATCGTGGCAAAATTCTTTTCATAATTGACAAATGAAATGACTCCCTTTAGTATCTTTTCTTCCATATTAATGCTTTCCTGCGCCGTAAAGGTAGGTGAAGCCAAAGAACCCTGTAATCACCTTAAACTATTATATGTCCAACCGCAATCTCGGCCGTTCTGTTTTTGGAGATCCGGCCCATACCGGCAACCTGATGTCTCCTGAGGAAGCTCTTTCCTTACTGAATGAATGGGTTCCCAATGAACGGCTCCGCCTGCACATGAAACAGGTAGCCGCCAATATGAAGGCCTGGGCCCTGGAAAAAGAAGGAGCGAACGAACTTAGCGCCCGGAAATGGGAACTGGCCGGGCTGCTGCACGATGCTGACTGGGAAAAATATCCCGATGCACATTGCCGGATCATTATCGAAGAACTGGAATCAAGAAAGATCGACCCGGAAGTGATTCATTGTATCGCTTCGCATGGCCCTTCCGTATTTGGCGTGGTACCCGTCAGCAAAATGGATAAAATGATCTATGCAATCGATGAACTCTCGGGCTTTATTCACGCCGCCGCCCTGATCCGCCCTACCCTATATGAAGGACTGGAAGTAAAGAGCGTGCTGAAGCGGTTAAAAACACCGGGCTTTGCCGCCCAGGTCAGCCGGGAAGAAATACAGGAGGCGGTTTCAGCGATTGACTGCAGTCTGGAAGAGCTTATTCAGTTTATCATTGACCACCAGAAACAGGTTAGCTGACCGGGTAAAGCATCTATTTTTCCCCGGTCAGCTTATTCCTGAAAATATAAATCAGAAAAAAGCGGTGTACAAGGCCACGAGCAGACCGATGATGATCAGCGATCCGACCGCAAATGAAGGGGAGGTCCTGAACATTTTTACATCCACTTCGAGCCCGTTTGGCTTCACCCCCTTCGCATTTTCATACAAACTGATCCCGATCATTCCCAGCACGCTCAGCAAAAACACAATGGCCATCCGGTCAAGGAATGGAATTTCAAATACCCCTCCCTTATTCTGTACCGCAAAGCCGATCTGGTTCAGCGATTCCAGGTCCACCCATCCGGGGAGGAATTTCAGAAGCACGGATAAGATAAAGCCGCCGATAATGGCGAAAAGCGCCGCATTGGAGGTGGTTTTCTTCCAGAAGAACCCCAGCAGGAACATGGCAAAGATACCCGGAGATACAAAGCCCGTATATTCCTGGATATACTGGAATCCCTGCTTGCCTTCTCCCATCAGCGCATCTCCCAGGGCCAGGGTAAGCAGGATGCCGATCACGGTGGAAAGAACAATGGAAACCTTTCCCACATTCACCAGTTTCTTTTCGGTGGCCCCGGTATTAAAGGCTTTCTTGTAAATATCGAGGGTAAAAATGGTGCCGATACTGTTTACTTTAGCCGCCAGCGATGAGATCACCGTTGCCGCGAATGCCGCTACCGTCACGCCCTTGATCCCCTCCGGTAACAATTGAAGCAGGGTCGGGTAGGTTTTATTATTATCCGCTACCAGCGCCCCGTCCTTCGTGATATCGATCAGGGACCGGTCAATCATATTGTGCTGGTATAAATAATAAATAGCGATCCCCGGGACCACGATGATCAGCGGCATCAGCATTTTCAGGAAAGCGGCAAACAAAATCCCCTTGCGCGCCACGGGCAGGCTGGCCCCCAGGGCCCGCTGCGTGATATACTGGTTGCAGCCCCAGTAGTTCAGGTTGGCGATCCACATACCGCCGATCAGCACACTCAGTCCCGGCAGGTCAATATAATTCGGATTGGTCTTATCAAAGATCATGTGAAAATGCTGGGGCACTTCTTTGCGTAATATGGAAAATCCCCTGACGATACCGGTATCACCTGAAATCATATTCAGGGCTATATACAAACCCAGCACCCCGCTGAATACCAGGAATAAAACCTGTATCGCCGAGGTATAACCCACCACCTTCATGCCTCCCAGTGCAATAAAAACGGAAAAGAGGGCCAGCAGCAGTACACAGAAAGTGAAATCCCAGCCGGTGATCCCTGCAATGGCCACCCCCCCGAGGTATAAAATGGAGAGCAGGTTTACCACAATGTACAGTAGTAACCAGAATACCGCCATGATCATCGCTACGCTTGAATTGTAGCGTTCATGTAAAAACTGCGGCATGGTAAAGATCCTGTTCTTCAGGTAAACCGGCATAAAGAAAACCGCTACGATGATCAGGGAGATAGCGGCCATCCATTCATAGGATGAGATCGCCAGCCCTAACTGGAAACCCGATCCGCTCATACCGGTCATCTGCTCGGCAGAAATATTGGATGCGATCAGGGAGGCCCCGATCGCCCACCAGGTCAGCTGGCCTTCCGCCAGGAAAAAATCCCTGGAAGCCGCGACTTCCTTATTCTTCTTTTTGGTGTAGATCCACCAGCCATAGAGACCAACCACCACGAAGTACAAGGCCAGCACAATATAATCCGTACTGTGAAGTAAATTCTTCATATGCTGCTTTTAATGATGAATAATGGACGTTCCGTTCTCCACTTTAACCAGGTAATGCCTGAGCTCCTTCCCCATCGCTGCCGCGTAGGCAACGGTCAGTTCACTTACCAGCTTTTCCACGAACTCCCTATGCACAATATTAATGGTACACCCGCCAAAACCTCCGCCCATCATCCGGGCACCAATTACTTCCGGGCGGGATTTTACTGATGTAACAAGATAATCCAATTCCGTACAACTCACTTCATATTCTTTGCTTAAGCCTTCATGCGTGGCATACATTTTCTGCCCAAACGAATGCAGGTCTCCCCCCAGCAGGTCGCGGCAGCCTTCCTGTAAACGGATGATTTCTTCCACCACGTAACGGCATCGTTTATACACGATATCTTCAGCCGGAATACATTCTTCAATCATGGCCGGTGTAACATCCCGGAGGCTGGTCACAAAGGAATGCTTTGCCTGTACCAGGGCCACGCCGGCCTCGCACTGGCCCCGCCGCACATTGTACTCAGTGGAAGCCAGCGAATGTTTTACCTGTGTATCCAGCAACAGGATCACATAGTCTTTCAGCTCCAGCGGGAAATACGTGTACTCCAGTGAACGGCAGTCCAGCTGAATCACATTGCCCTTCTTCCCAAACAAACTGGCGAACTGGTCCATGATCCCGCAGTTGACACCGGCATACTCGTGTTCCGCTTTTTGTGAAAGCAGGGCCAGTTCCTTCCGGGAAAGTCCGAAGCCCAGTAATTCATTCAGGGCAAAAGCCGTGGCACATTCAATGGCCGCGGAAGAGGATAGTCCCGCACCCAGCGGCACATCCCCGTAAACCGTCATTGAAAAACCGGGAACCCGGAA
>JBBIGW010000195.1:0-5175 GCA_037447355.1 Bacteroidia bacterium
AAACGGATAGATTGCCATTGTTGAATGAAGTCTTATTCAGGTCAAGACTGAGGGTGCCGACACCGGCTACTTTTGTTACAAAATACGTGGTTACGGTTCCTTTGATCCCTTTCGATGCTGAATCCGGGTTGATCCGCCATTCACAACGCTGGTAAGTAACATCAATATTGGCGCCTGTTCCGCTGTATCCGGAGGTCTGGCCGAAAAGTAAAGAGGTGCCGGTAAAAAAAATAAAGAAGGGAAACAGAAAGGTTCGGAAACGATTGTTCAGGAAATTCATAGTAGTGGTTTTAAAAGGATGCTGGATAAAAAATGGGCTATTGGAATTGGTTTCGTTTTACATAAGTGGGATTATAAACAGGAAACCCGGCACTTCCTTATTATAATACAATCACCTTACTGCAATTTCACCATTCACTTACCTGTATTTTTTAGACGGACTACTGATTTCCTCTCGCTAAATTGAGAGTTATTACTTACAAATAAAACCGAATCGTAACTTTTCATACACAAAATGAGTAGTATTCCGTAAGCCAGGGAGGAGGTTTTACCCGGAACAGGGTTTGAAATAAAATAAATCCCGCAGGTGTTTTCCGCAAATAAAAAAAATCCTCTTTTGGGGAGGATTTCCTGTACCCGCCCGGCGGGCTGATTATTTTACTTTATTAAATTGTTTGGTCAACAGGGTCCCTTCCAGATTTAACCGGATAAAATAGCTGCCAACCGGCCAGTTGACCGGTACAGGGCAGTGAATGCTGTTGGTCCCCCGGAGAATGGTTTCCCTGAAATACAGGAGCACCCGGCCACTGACATCGACAATATGAATAAGCGCCTCGCCGCTGCGGTTTGAAGTGATAGACAATACCAGGTTATCTTTCACCGGATTGGGCATGACCTTCATAGTCAGCCGGTCCTGGTCGGTCAGCCGCACCGGGATCACCGGGCTTTCGATCACCCTGCCGGAGCGCATAACCGATCTCAGCCGGTAATATATGACTATGGCCTGTACACCGATCAGATCATCTGCACCCTGGTAAGTTTCCACTTCGTTGAGTACGGGCCGGCCGGTTACCCGGTACAGGGGTTCAAACAATACCCGGTCGGTACTGCGTTCCACGATGAAGTAATCCAATTCCTGGCGGCACAGCGCCGCCCATTTCAGCTCCACTTTTTTTTGCTGCAGGACTGCTTTGAAACTGATAAACTCGCAACTCAGTACGTAGGGAATACAACGCCAGTCCCTTTCAAAAGCGCAACCAAATGCAATGGGTGTCCGTTGCACAGTAGTAATGGATCCCGGGGTGGGATCACCGGAAGTGGTACCGCCATTGCCCATATAGGCCGAAGTGACTTCGGCATTGCTGTTGTTATTGTCAAACCGGTTGTCCAGCCCGTCCCCGTCAGTGTCAAGTCCTGTCAGGCTGACCAGGTCATCCTGGAGCCCGTTCAGGTTCAGGTCATTTCCTTCGATTCTATCAGCCTGTCCGTCCCCATCGGTATCGCTATCGAGGTAGTCCGGTGTCGTGTCGCTGTCCGTATCCACCGGGTGAACGCCGTCCCCGCCGAACCCGTTAAAATTATCGTACGAGTTATCGATTCCGTCTCCATCGGTATCATTTCCCGAAGGCAGTAAATAACCCAGGGTGGTCAGTCCTTCCACATTATCCGGGATTCCGTCATTATCACTGTCAATATCATACAGGTCGGCCCCTGCAGAAATATCCCCATCAGGCAATGTTAAAGCAGGCAACGCGGCAAGGATTGTATTCCGGCCCATGGCATTGACGGCTCCATCCACCATGCCATCCCAGTTGCCATCGGTAAAGAAGGCTTCGCGGACATCGGTAATACCATCTCCATCGCTATCGAGGTCATAGGGATTTGCTTTTGCATCATTATCCATGTTCTTGTACGGATAAGAATTGGCCCGGCCGTTATTATCCGGGTCGGAACCTGTACGCAGCAGGGCAGCCGCTGCATTCTCTGCAATACCGTTGTTTCCCACATCCCCGTCTGCATTATCGCTGAATCCATCGCTGTCGGTATCCGTGTACCCGTCAATGAGTCCATTATTATTGCTGTCCGTGCCAAAGGCTTCCACCGTATCGGGGATCCCGTCATTATCGCTGTCAAGATCAAAATAATTGGGTATCCCGTCCCCGTCGAGATCCGGCTGATCCAGCCCGTTACCGGAAAGATCCTTTCCCGTGATACTGGCATCCACATTTTGGGAGAAGCCATCGAAATCCACATCGATATAATTATCAATCTTACCATCCCCGTCGGTATCCACTCCCCCTGCTTCTGTTACATCGGGAATACCATCATTGTCACTGTCGAGGTCCAGTTCATTGATGACCCCATCGAGATCCCAGTCGAAATGATCGTTGATGCCATCGCTGTTGCTATCCGTAAACCCGGGGTAATCCGTATCAATGTAATTAGGTATATGATCCAGGTCGTCATCATCCAGCGGATCCACGCCCCCGCTTTCCACGGTATCGGGGATCCCGTCATCATCATCATCAATATCACAACCCGCTACAAGAAAATAGGAAGGAGACGGATAACTGCAATACGGGTTACCCAGGTTACCCGCGGCAGCGACCAGGGCCCTGTAATATTTGTTCACATCACCGGCGCCGATGGACAGGATCGTAAATGTGGCGGCATTGGGTGCCGCGATGATATTCGTCCATAGTACACCATCAGGACTCACCTGCCACTGGTAATCCGGGGTACCCACAATAGTGCCGGGATCCGATAAAACCGCCGTGAAGGAAGCACTGGTTCCCAGGCAACCGGCATTGATATGATTCAGGCCGACAACCGGCAGCGGATCGCAGGATCCGAATTGAATATCATCGATGGCAATATCGTTTCCGCAACCACCGGGTGCATCGTTGATCAGTTCGAAGATGATCCCCGTGTAAGAAGCCGGGCTGTTGAATTTGATACCCAGTCGTTCCCAACTGGTACTGAAAATATCCCCTGTGGAGATCTCAGAGATCACCAGGCCGGATAGCTGGTCAATCACCCTGATCTTTACCTTGGGATATTTAAACCCGCCAAACCCGTCACACAAGGTCTGGTATGCAGCATTGCCCACAAAGGCCGCGTAAAACGAAACGGAATATTGCTGGTTCGCACAAAGCGGGGCGGTAAAGGCACCGCGGTAAAAGACCGAGTTCTCCGCATCCGCATTCACGATCAGCATCCGGCCGTTTGCATCACCAGTATGGTCACTCATACTTAAAAAGTGAGCGTTGTCTGCCGACTGTGCATTATTGGCAATGGTATAATTTTCCACCGCAATGGGCTGGGTCGTTGATCCGGTATAGGTGATGGCGCCTGTAGCCAGGATCGCCCCGGAACCTGTTACCGGCGCAGGCAGGGCAGTGGTTAACCCGGTACCTGTACCAAAACTCTGGGTATAAAATACATTGGTGAGAGAAGCGCAGGGAGGAGTATGACCGGTGATTGAGACCAGCAGCGGGGTGGGTTGCCCCTCTCCCAGATCATCCGGTTTGTCATTGTCATTCAAATCCGGCTCATTCCCGTTTGTAGAGGAATCGCGAAGGTTCTGGCTGTTATACCCCACAGCGGTCGCAATGGCGCTGTTATAATAAACGACACCGTTCAGGATACCCGACAGGCGGCAGTTGATACGGATGGTACAGTAATTATTGGCGACCGGGTAATTGGGCAGGGTTCCTGTGCCATTTAAAAGATTTTTATCCAGCACCCCGTTATAAGATGCATTCAGCACCAGCCCGGCCGGGTTGGATACAAAACTGGTACTTACATTGGAAACATTCAGCAACCCGTTGATAGCCGTCAGATCATCAGTTACCTGCACATTGGTAATATCCGTATTGCCGTAATTATGGATATACACTTCATAAATAACATCATACTGTAAGGGAATGCCGGTGGGAACAGCGGAAACCAGCCGCTTGGACGCTCCCACCCCGGAAATGATAGAAGCCAGGTCAGATGCAGAGTACACCGTACCTGAGCGGGTAATGACCGTGGTATCTCCTGTCAGCGGATCAATTTCCCGGAAAGGACAACCACCCCCGGAGAAGGTCGCGATATTCTCTCCTTCCGCGTACGTTAAGCCCACAAAATTGTTGGACGGAACCTGTACCGTGTCAATATACGTGCAGGTCAGGTGCTGACCTGTACCGGTATAGCCCGAATAATTGGGCGTAAAGAGTTTGTTATCTACCACGAAATACATCTGGCCGGAAGGGGACATCGCGACATCACCACTCCCGCTGGCATAAATAACGGCGCCCCCGGTCAGATCGAGTGTGTCCTGCCCGCCAATCGTTCCGGTAGCAAAATCGATAGAACGCAACATGGGATTATAGGGAAATGAAGGAGGAAACTCCAGCATATAGCCATTTCCGCTTGCATCAAAAGCCACCCCGAGGATATCAAACGCAAAGGACCGGAGTGTATCCAGTTTGTTGGAAGAGTTGGTAGGCTGTGTGCCGGCCAGCCATCTCCAGGCAAAGGTCCTTGGAACGCCGCCATAAGCAAGGCTGTTTGGCGGATAGGCGGTCCAGAAATAATAAATGTATTTGTCCCTGGGATTAAACGATACACTGGCCAGGCTGGAGGTAAACCGTTGTGTGCCGCCCGCGGCTCCCCCGATCCTTAATTGTGGTGTGTACTTGTTTACCGGGCCGGTACCGGTAGCGGTAATACTGGTGATCGTATTGGTGCTGCCATTATAGGTATAAAAATGCATTTGGGGGGTGCTCCCGCCGCAGGTACTGGTGGTACCTACCGCAAAGGGGTAACTGACCGTTGCCGGCTGGGCCTGCGAAACGGTCCACCCGGTCAGCCCCATGCATAACAGGGCGACCAGGACTTTACCCGATGCGGAAGGACTATACAGTATTTTTTTCATAGACACAGATTGGGGCGGTAATCCCGGCTATCTCCTGATCACCAATTCCCTTCTTGCCAGGATAGTTCCCGCCTGTTTTATCAAAACGATATAGACACCCGAAGGCCATTCACCGGTGGACAGCAGCATGCAATCTGAATTTGTTGCATCGCTCCATACCCGTTTTCCATCCATACCAATCAGCAGCACTTCGGTTAAGAGGCCGGACGGATTGATCCACTTTATATTTACTTCCTGGTTGGTTGGGTTTGGAA
>JBBIGW010000196.1:0-5073 GCA_037447355.1 Bacteroidia bacterium
AACCGGCTGGATGGAAAAGATATTACTGAACCTGGAGAATGGAAAGGGCAAGATGAGTGATATTGACCTGTTGTGGGATATCCAGCGTAAGATCGAGGGGAATACAATTTGTCCGCTGGGTGACGCAGCAGCCTGGCCGGTGGCGGCAGCGATCCGTCATTTCCGGGATGAATTTGAATGGCATGTTACAAATCCGGAGGATGCTCTCAGGAGGAATTACGGGATCGGGCATTATGCGGATCCGGTTCGTGTGCCGGTTGGGTAAGTAAAAATTCAAAACTCAAAATTCAAAAGTAAAAAGCACTAAAGGAGAAAAAGGTTTTCAGGTATGGAGGAGACTTTTGAGGATTTTGAAGTGAATGAAGACGGTAAGCCGTACAATATCAGACACAGGGCTTTTTACTTTTCGAAGGCAGTAATTGAGTTTGTGAAGAAAAGCAGGTACGAAAAGATCTTTTATTCGGTATATGATCAGTTGGTCAGGAGCGCTACTTCTATTGGCGCGAATTTGGTAGAAGGGAAAGCCGGTAGTTCGCGGAAGGATTGGAAGAACTATTTTGTTATTGCGCTTAAATCCGCCAATGAAACAAAATACTGGTTATGCCTGATAAGAGATACAATGGACGAAGCAGATAAGGTGAAACTGAATGAATTATTGAAGGAAGCGGAAGAGATATCGAATATTATTGCTTCGATTGTTGTGAATGCACGGTGATGTATGGCTTTTTAATGCTGACGCCCGCTTTCAATGGGTGGTTTTGAATCGATAGCAGGCATGCAAAAGTGAATGATAAACTGGCTATTGTAAAAAAATCTGGAAAAACAGAGTAATATTTTGAATTTTTAATTTTGACTTTTGAATTTATATAATGGCTGACGAAGTAAAAAAAGAAGCACCCGCAAGTTTTAAGGTCACCATCGATAATATAACGATCGATGTGGCTCCGGGTACCACGATCCTCCACGCTGCCCGGCAGATCGGGGGTGATGTGACGCCTCCTGCGATGTGCTACTATAGCAAACTCAAAGGCAGTGGCGGTAAATGCCGTACCTGTCTCGTGGAAGTGGCTGCAGGATCCACAGCAGATCCCCGCCCCATGCCCAAACTGGTGGCTTCCTGCCGGACCAATGTGATGGATGGGATGATCGTGAAAAATATTACCAGTGAAAGGGTACAGGATGCCCGCGCGGGGGTGGTGGAGTTCCTGTTACTGAATCATCCGCTGGATTGCCCGATTTGTGACCAGGCGGGGGAATGTCACCTGCAGGACCTGAGTTATGAGCACGGTAAGGAAGGTACCCGGTTTGAGTTCAAAAAAAGAACATTTGAAAAAGAAGATATCGGCCCGTACATCCAACTGCACATGACGCGCTGTATTCTTTGCTACCGCTGTACCTATGTGGCCGATCAGCTGACGGATGCAAGAGTGCATGGAATACTGGACAGGGGCGACCATGCCGAAATCTCCACCTATATCTCCAAAGCGATTGAGAACGACTTCAGCGGGAATATGATCGATGTTTGTCCCGTAGGCGCCTTAACCGATAAAACCTTCCGGTTTAAAAACCGGGTCTGGTTTACCAAACCGGTGGAAGCACACCGTGACTGCGACAAATGCTGCGGGAAAGTAACCCTTTGGCAGCGGGGGGATGAGGTATTGCGGGTAACTGCCCGTAAAGATGAATGGGGTGAGGTGAAAAGTTATGAGGGCAAAACCGGCTGGATCTGCAATACCTGCCGCTTTGATAAAAAACAGGTGAGCGACTGGGTGATCGAAGGACCGGCCAATGTGAACCGGCATTCGGTGATCTCACAGGGACACTATGTCGGCGTACAGCAGCCCAAAGAAACCATGCCGGAAGTCATGGGTGGCAGGGCACCGAAACTGCTGATGGATATTCATGAGGTGAGCGCGGTGAACAGTGTTGATATCAGCGCCTTGCCGGGACCGGCCACAAGCAATAACTTTAAGAAGAACGAACAATAAACGATGAACATGTACTTACTGGCAACAGACCTGTGGTTCATACTGGAAAAAGCAATACTGATCGCTTGTATCATCGGGCTTTCATTCTTTATTGCCATGTACACCACTTATGCGGAGCGTAAAGTGGCCGGATGGCTGCAGGACCGGCACGGACCAAACCGGGCAGGTCCTTTCGGTATCTTTCAACCCCTTGCCGACGGAGGCAAACTGTTTTTCAAAGAAGAGATTATCCCGCTGGCTTCTAATAAAGTACTTTTCCTGGCAGGCCCCGGGCTTGCCATGGTCACTTCCCTGGTTACCAGTACCGTGATTCCCTGGGGGGCACCGGTGGTTACCGGGAATGGAACCATTCCCTTACAGGTGGCGGATGTGGACATGGGTATCCTGATCGTCTTCAGCGTGGTGAGTGTGGGTGTGTACGGAATCATGATCGGGGGCTGGGCCTCCAATAATAAATTCTCCCTGATTGCCGCGATCCGGGGTGCTTCCCAGATGGTATCCTACGAGTTGCCCATGGGACTGGCCCTGATCGCAGTTATTTTCATGACCGGTTCCCTGAAGATGAGTGAAATCGTGGCCAGCCAGGCGGCCCACGGATGGCATGTGGTTTACCAGCCACTGGGCTTCATTATTTTCTTTGTCTGTGCGCTGGCCGAATGTAACCGGACTCCCTTTGACCTTCCGGAAGCGGAAAATGAACTGAATTTCGGGTATCACCAGGAATATTCCTCCATGAAACTGGGCTTTTATCTCTTTGCCGAATACATCAATATGTTTGTGAGCAGCGCGGTCATTACCACCCTTTATTTTGGGGGCTATGATATCCCGTTTGTAAATGAAGCTGCCTGGGGACTGGAGCCCTGGTTGTTATCCCTTGTTAGTTTTGGGGTATTGATGACCAAGATCGCTTTCTTCCTGTTCCTGTTTATCTGGATCCGGTGGACCATCCCTCGTTTCCGTTATGACCAGTTGATGAATCTGGGCTGGAAGAAACTGATTCCGCTGGCATTGGCGAATATGATCATCAGCGCGGCCGTGATGTTGTGGTTGAGGAAGTAGTGAGTAGGAAGTAGTGAGTAGGAAGTAGGAAAGTAGGGAGTGGGACATCAATGAAAATTGGCAATTGAACAATGAGCACTTGCCTGCCGGCAGGCAGGTTGAGTCTTCGTCGGGAGGAAAAGACAGAGGAAACAGAAGAAAGACGAAGCCCGGAGGGCTGTTATTATTATAGAAAGGCAATAGTTTGGCGATGGAAACCCCGTAGGGGTGGCATTATTGGTGAATGGGCCTTCAATGAAAGTTGGCAACTGAACAATGAACGCTGCCGGCAGGCCTGCTTCGCAGCGAGGCGAGCGAGAAGGTTGAGTCTTCCCCGGGAGGAATAAATCTGGGAATAGAATAAAAGGACGATGGGGGACAAATAGGAAATATTCGAAAAGGAAGGAGAAGCTTTTGTGCATGGCAGATTCTTCCCGGCCCCTGACCTTAGATATAATATATTTGCGAAAAATTAAAAGCTGTAAAGCTTTATGCAATTAACGAACAGAGCAAAAACGGTGGATCGCAGGCCCATGACCTTCCTGGAGAGCATTTATCTCTGGAATATCGCGAAGGGCATGGGTATTACGGTCAGTCACCTGTTTAAGCGGAAAGCGACGATACAATACCCCGAGCAGAAACGGAGTTTCTCCAAAGTGTTCAGGGGACTGCATGTGCTGAACCGGGATGCGGAAGGCAGGGAAAACTGTACAGCCTGCGGACTTTGCGCCGTGGCCTGTCCCGCAGAAGCCATTACCATGGAGGCGGCGGAACGGCTCCCCGGGGAAGAACATTTGTACCGGGAAGAAAAATACGCGGCCCGGTACGAGATCAATATGCTGCGCTGTATCTTCTGCGGGTTGTGCGAGGAAGCCTGTCCGAAAGACGCCATCTACCTGTCGCAGACCTTTGCGCCGGCTAATTATGGAAGGAAAGGATTTATTTATAAAAAGGAAGAATTGCTGATCCCGCACCCGGTAAAGGATAAGGAAGCGTATGAAAAGGCATTGGGCGACCGGGCCACCAAAAACTAAGAACGACTAACGGCTTTTAAGAAATGAACATTATTCAAATACTATTCTGGTTCCTGTCCGTACTGGCGATATTCAGCGCCCTGATGGTCATTACCAGCAAGAACCCCATTTATAGCGTATTGTGGCTGATCGCCACCTTCTTTGCTATTTCAGGTCATTATATCATGCTCAATGCCCAGTTCCTGGCGATCGTGAACATTATCGTCTATGCCGGGGCGATCATGGTCTTGTTCCTGTTTGTGATCATGCTGATGAACCTGAATAAAGAGTCCGAACCGCAGAAAAGCCGCTGGCTGAAAATAGCCGGGGCAATGGCCGGCGGCTGTTTGTTGCTGGTACTGGTGGCCGCGTTGAAAAGTTCAGTCACGAAGGAGCAGTTCGCAACGGTGAACGAAGGCAGTATCGGGCTGATCAAAAACCTGGGAAAGGAATTGTTTACCACCTACGTGGTGCCGTTTGAGATCAGCAGTGTGCTGTTCCTGAGTGCCATGGTGGGCGCGGTGGTGATCGGGAAAAAAGAATAATAATAACGGGAAGAACCCCGGATGGTTTTCCGTGGTGTTCAACCTGGTTTTTAGCTCAAAGCTTAACATATGCCGATATTTAGTTACATAGTGCTGTCGATCGCCTTATTCAGCATTGGTATTGTGGGGGTCCTGACCCGCCGCAATGCCATTATTATTTTTATGTCCATCGAGTTAATGCTGAATGCCGTGAACCTGATGCTGGTGGCTTTTTCCAAAATGCACCAGAACGCGGCTATACTCGCCGGTGACGTGAGCGGAACAGCGGGTATGGACGGACAGTTATTTGTATTCTTTATCATGGTGGTGGCCGCGGCAGAGGTCAGTGTGGGATTGGCCATTATCGTGATGATGTACCGCAACATCCATTCGGTGGATGTGAATTTTTTAAACAGGTTAAAACACTGACACCCGTCCGGGAGATAGTTTATGAATAATGTATTACAGATAGTCTGGCTGATTCCCCTGCTGCCCCTGCTGGGATTCCTG
>JBBIGW010000197.1:0-5025 GCA_037447355.1 Bacteroidia bacterium
GGTTTTTTTGAATAAATCACCCTATTCCGCACCCCTCAACCTCATACAACTAAAAAACTCAGACAAAATTTACTCCCCCTCTTAAAATGAAAATAAAAAAGAGGTCGCTTTTGAGACGACCTCATTTTTTTGAAGAGGCCCCGTTTTTAGTCCATAATCTGATACTAACCCATTCCGCACCCCACTGAGAGCTGAGAGGCTTAAATCCCGACCGTACTTTTTTTGAATATAGGATATCCTTCGTAAAGATCAATTGCTGTATTTTCCAGCAGGGTTTTGATTACAATGTCTTAATGAAAACAACCCCGGCTTTTGCCGGGGTTACTTTTTTATCAGGGATAAAGAGAAGAATAAAGACGGATCACCCCGGCTGCTTCTTTTACATCATGCACCCTCAATACTGTGGCGCCATTGATCAGCCCGGACATATGGAGCGCTGTGCTGCCCTGCAGGGACATGGCATCAGCAGGCCCAACCCCCAGTGTTTTCCAGATAAACGATTTCCTTGAAATACCGAGCAACAACGGCGTTTGCAGCAGGGAAAATACCCGCAGGTCACGCAGGAGCGTGAAATTATGCTCCACAGTTTTCCCAAAACCAAAACCAGGGTCAATGAGCAGATCTTTTATCCCCGCATTATTCAGTTCCGCTTTTTTTACGGACAGGTAATCCAGTACTTCCCGGGTAACATCATTGTAGCGGGCTTCCTGCTGCATGGTCTGCGGAGAGCCCTTCATATGCATGAGCACATAGGGAACCTGCAGGCCTGCCACGGTGGGGACCATGTTTTCATCCAGGGCCCCTGCACTGATATCATTCACCAGATCGGCCCCCGCCTTCACAGCGGCTTCGGCCACGGAAGCATAAAAGGTATCCACCGAAATAAAAGCCTCCGGGAAATGCCGGTGTACAGCTTCAATGGGTGCAATGACCCGGTCCAGTTCTTCAGCCGGTTCCAGTTTTACACTGCCGGGGCGGGTGCTCTGGCCCCCGATGTCAAGGATCGTGGCACCGTCTCTCAGCATCTGCTCCGCCCGCTGCAATACCTCACCCACCTCCTGAAAACGGCTGCCGCTGTAAAACGAATCCGGGGTGATATTCAGGATACCCATTACCAGCGGCTTATCCACAACCAGCAACCTTCCATTGCAATTCAGTGTAAACATTAGGCTTAGTTCGTTATTTTTGAAGCTAAGTTAGGACAGGGGGTAATAGTATTGGGAAAAAGACGGTGATTGTTTTGCCCATTCCTGTTTATCACCCGCCATTCACCATTCACATTATGTCAACTACCAGCCAGCAATACGACAAAGTCATCAGTGACTGCAGGGATATTTTTGTAAAAAAAGCAACTGATTATGGCACCGCCTGGCGGGTCCTGCGTACCATTTCTATTGTTGACCAGATTTTTATCAAAGCCCAGCGGATCCGTACCATCCAGGAAAAAGGGGAACAAAAAGTATCCGACGGCATTGCAGCCGAATTCAAAGGTATTATCAATTACGCGGTGATCGGGCTGATCCAGCTGGGACTTCCGGCCGATGCACCAGAAGAACTGAAATCCGGGGAAGTGGCATCGCTTTACGATGAACAGGTAAATCATGCCAAAAACCTGATGCAGGATAAAAATCACGATTACGGGGAAGCCTGGCGCAGTATGAGCCAGGAAAGTTTTGTGGACCTGATCCTGATGAAACTGCAGCGGATCCGGCAAATAGTAAACAATGACGGTAAGACCCTGGTCAGTGAAGGGATCGATGCCAATTATCTTGATATTATCAATTATGCCATTTTCGCGCTTATACTGATGAAATGAAAGCAGCCATTACCCTAACCCGAATTCTTGTTGGACTCTTGTTCATCTTTTCCGGCCTGGTAAAAGCCAATGACCCTCTCGGTCTCAGTTACAAGATGCAGGAGTTTTTTGAAGTGTGGAAATGGGCAGGTTTTGACAACTGGACCCTGCCGCTTTCTGTACTGATGAATGCCTTTGAGATCATCGCCGGTTTTGCCCTGCTGCTGGGCTGGCGGATCCGGCTTTTCAGCTGGCTCTTATTGCTCCTGATCGTTTTCTTTACATTTCTTACCGGCTACACCTACATTACCGGGATGCCCAAAAATTGTGGTTGTTTCGGTGACTGCCTGCCGATCAGTTCGCAAACTTCTTTCCTGAAAGATGTGGCATTGACAATTATGATCGCTTTCCTGCTATGGAAAAGATATGAAATACGTCCGCTCTTAACCGCCAAAACCGGTAATTTCCTGATGCTACTGATCATCACAGGCAGTTTTGGTTTTCAATGGTACACCCTTCGTAACCTGCCGGTGGTGGACTGCCTGCCTTTTAAGACCGGGAATAATATCCTGGAAAAAAGGAAAGTGCCGGCCGATGCCATACCGGATAGTTTTGCCATCCGTTTTGTGTACACCAAGGCCGGAAAGACATTTGAATTTTCGCCCCTGGAATTACCGGCCGACCTGAATACCTATTCGTTTGTCAGCCGCAGGGATAAACTGATCCGCAAGGGAAATGCAGAACCCGCTATAAAAGGGTTTGACCTGAAAGGCAGCAGCGGAGCTGATTCCACGGTACAGGTACTCACATTGCCCTATACCATTTTGATTTTTTCGGAAAACTTTTCCGTGCCGCTCAGTAGCTGGGAAAATGCATTCACGCGGGTTTTTAAGGCGGCCCGTACAAAGAATATTACCGTGTATATGATCAGCGGACAGCCCGATAAGGCAAGAACGGAAATGGCAGCCAGCGGTTTTGCCGACCTGCCGGTATTTACCTGTGATAATACCACGATCCGCAGTGCGTCCCGGGCCAACCCCACGCTTTACCTGCTGAAAGAAGGAACTGTACTGGGCAAATGGGCCGTGCCGGGTTTTGGCAAAGCGGAAAAATTGATCGCGGGTCTTACGGTACCGGCTGTACCACCAGCACCCCTAACCACCGATTCCTTACCACACTGATATGGTCAGATTCATCGCCCGGAAAATGTTTTATGGTCTGCTGGTACTGGCAGGGGTGGTGGTATTGGTATTTTTTCTTTTCCAGGGTTTTGGGGACCCGTCCCGGATCGTGATGGGACAGACCGGTGATTCGACCACCCAATCCAATATCCGGAAAGAGCTTTACCTCATCAATGAAAAAGGGGACCCGGTTCCAACATTCAAACAGTTCCTGTATTACCTGAACGATGTATCACCCGTTTGCCTGCACAGCCAGTCTGAGATCCAAAAGAAAAAACTCAGGGGTTTTTTTACCGGTGAGGAGCGGAAACTCGGCATCAAGATCCCGTATCTCCGCAGGTCCTACCAGAGCAAAAGGGAAGTATGGACCATTCTGATGCAGGCACTGCCCGGCACCCTGATGCTGGCACTGGCTGCCATGGTCATCGCCGTGCTGATCGGAATCCCGCTGGGGGTGCTCGCGGCTGTGCGGCAAAACAGCTGGCTGGATACATCCGCTATTTTCAGCAGCATCGTGGGTATTTCAGCGCCTTCTTTTTTTATGGGCATTATCATGGTCTACCTTTTTGGTTTTGTGTTAAGCGAATGGACCGGCCTGCATATCGCCGGCAGCTGGTTTTTGATTGATGACGAAGGCCAGCGGCGGCTGACCCTGCAAAACCTGGTCTTACCGGCTGTCACACTGGGTATCCGGCCCCTGGCCATCATTACCCAGCTTACCCGGAGTGCCATGCTGGATGTGCTGGACCAGGATTATATCCGCACGGCTTATGCCAAGGGACTGAGCCGGCAAACCGTTATCTGGAAACACGGACTGCGCAATGCCCTGAATCCCGTGATCACTGCTATAACAGGTTGGTTTGCTGAATTATTAGCCGGGGCTTTCTTCGTGGAATATATTTTTGGCTGGCAGGGTATTGGAAAAGTAACCGTGGATGCGCTGGAGAAACTGGATTATCCCGTGGTAATGGGCTCCGTACTTATCTCAGCCACATTCTTTATCCTCATTAATATCCTGGCGGACATCCTTTATGGGGTAGTGGATCCCCGGGTACGGCTCAGCTGATCTGCCAGAGGGGTAATACCCGGTCCGGCATTTTTTTTGCAGATAACATTTAGTTCATATCATCTCCCGGATTATTTGAGTAATTTCATAGCGTTCATTTCCCGCCAACAGAAGAACCGGTCACCTGTAAAGCTTTGCCATGGAAAAAATAAATGAGATTCTTGCCCGGCAATTGCCCCACTTCAAGAACATTGAACCCGGCTGCAGCATCAGCGATGCCCTTTGCCGGATGACCACCTATAATACCGAGTACCTGATCGTGATGGACGAAACGGATAATTTCCTGGGCCTGATCACGGAACACGATGTGGCGAGCAAAGCCCTTTTCATGAACAAGTCCTTAACCGACACGAAGGTCATCGATATTCTGAATACCAAACTTCCTTTCGCCGATGCCGGGGATACCCTGGAACAATGCATGACCGTGATGAAAAAACACCATGTAAAATTCTTACCGGTATTCAGCAACCTCGAGTTTAAGGGGATTGTCTCCACGGATGATATCCTGGAAGAAGCGGTAAGTCACCGCAGCGAAATATTTGACTAAGCAAGGGGGGGCCGCAAGTTATTGAATGATCACTTCATTCACCACTTTCTGCTTCAGCGCTTCATTCACCCGTTGTTTTATCTTTTCTTTCTGGTAAAGCAGTTCGTTTTTTAAAGGGGCCACGGAGGTCGTGATGATCAGCTTGTCCCCGATGATCTGGAGTTTATCTGTATAACGGGCCACTGTTTTTCCCATGATCTCTTCCCAGACGTCTTCAATCTGCAATGCCTGGATACCGCCTTTGATACGGCTTCCATTGAGAAATTGCTGCATGGCTTCACGAATTGAGTATTCTCCCATTTGGTAAAGATAAATCTTTGTTGGGGGTTGAGGGTTGAGGGTTTGGGGTTGAGGGTTCGGAGTTCGGAGTTGGGGGCCTGACACTAAACTCCGAACTCTAAACTCCCAAACCCTAAACTTTCTCATAACTTTGCTG
>JBBIGW010000198.1:0-4917 GCA_037447355.1 Bacteroidia bacterium
CTGCAGCCATCACTGCTGTCGGCGGCTATGTTCCGGAAGACCGGCTTACCAATTTTGACCTGGAAAAAATGGTGGACACGAACGACGAATGGATCCGTACCCGGACCGGTATTTCTGAAAGAAGAATACTGAGAGGGGAAGGCAGGGCCACTTCCGATATGGTGGTACCAGCCGTACAGGAACTGTGTAAAAAAAGAGGCATTTCTCCCGATGAGATCGACTGCCTGATCGTGGGTACGGTTACCCCGGATATGGTATTCCCTTCTACCGCGAATATCGTCTGTGATAAACTGGGCGCTAAAAATGCCTGGAGTTTTGATGTGGCGGCGGCCTGCTCCGGTTTTTTATTCTCCCTGACACAGGGCGCCGCACTGATCGAAAGCGGCCGGTACAAAAAAGTGGTGGTTTGCGGGGCCGATAAGATGAGCGCCATTATTGATTACAGTGACAGGGCCACCTGTATCATCTTCGGGGACGGGGCCGGGGCTGTTTTACTGGAACCATCGGAAGAAGGGTATGGCGTACTGGACAGTATCCTGAGAGCCGATGGCAGCGGGGCGCCCTTCCTGCACATGAAAGCAGGGGGATCATTGAAGCCGGCTACAATTGAAACTGTTATGGCTAAAGAACATTTTGCTTACCAGGAAGGTCAGGCTGTATTCAAATTTGCAGTAAAAGGGATGGCTGATGTCAGTGCTGAGTTGCTGGAACGAAACAACCTGACCGGAGATGATATTGCCTGGCTGGTACCGCACCAGGCCAACCTGCGGATTATCGATGCAACGGCTAACCGGATGGGATTACCGAAAGAAAAAGTAATGATCAATATCCAGCGCTATGGTAATACCACCGCCGGCACCATCCCTCTTTGCCTCTGGGAATGGGAAAATCAATTAAAAAAAGGAGATAATATCGTCCTGTCCGCTTTTGGCGGTGGGTTTACCTGGGGCGCCACCCTGGTAAAATGGGCCTATGATCCTGTTGCCTGATCGTTAGCCAGCCTGTAGAATTAATTCTACACAAAATGATGTACCTTGCTACCGTTAAGAGTTCAACTTTTTTAATCCCCCTGATTAGCACTAATCATTATGTCAAGCAGGCGCCGTACCAACAGAAAATTCCGGAATAAAGTATTCCGGTTTTTCCTTATTTATCTGATCGTTGTCCCGTTGATCTACTTCTTCCTGGACCATTCCAGCCTGATTGCAGAAATCAAATCGGAACCTTTCCTGTTTATCCTGAAAATAGCCGGCATTGCGCTGGGCATATCCCTCGTTATCAGTTTCTGGGGGCAACGGGACCCCGAATTGAGAAAATGGTAATTGCTATTTTTTGCTTTTAGCCCACAGAAAAAAATCGGTTGCCGGCACCCTGGTATATCCCAACTGGTGAAACAGGGTAATGATCTGCCCCCGGTGGTAAGTGCTGTGGTTGAATACATGTATCAGTAACTGGCTGGTCTGAATTTTCACGGGTTCCCGCTTATTGTTGTAATACTGAATCACATGATCCAGTGAAATGACCGAAGCCTGTTTCACCCAGTCTTCCCATTGCCCGGATTGACGGACCAGGCCCTCTCCCGCATCCCGGGTATTGCCGGAAAAATTTTTGCCCGGCATCTCCACCCGTTCCTGTAACCGCAACCGCTGCCACCAGCCCGATTCCGCATCCCAGATATGCAGCAGGGTCGCCTGGAGGGTTTTAAAACTGGAAGGGACTTCTTCCAGGCATTTTTCTTCGGGTAAGGACAGCAAGGCCTCCACGATCCGTTTATTCGCCCAGTTATTATAAGCGGCCATTTGCTGCAGGAGTTCTTTCATCGTAACAGTCTTTAAATAGTGAAATCAGCTACTTTTGATACGTCATTCAACCCTTATTATTTCTTCCCGGTCCCGATAAAATTCGGACACAAATCATTAAAATGAATAAAAGTTTTCCACTTACCGGCTGGGGGTCAACGGCCGTACATGGCGGGCATAAAAAGGACCCGATGTACGCCCACCAGGTTCCCATCTATGCCAGCAGCACCTATGTGTTTGATACCGCCGAACAGGGCATGCGCCGGTTCGATGGAAAAGAAGAAGGTTATATCTACAGCCGCTGGGGAAATCCCACCCTGACAGAAGCGGAAGAAAAGATCGCCGCCCTGGAAACCTTTCAGCTGGACACGGAAGCCAAAGGCATCCTGCATTCCTCCGGTATGGCAGCCATTACCACCCTGCTGCTGGCCCATTTAAAACCCGGGGATAAGATAATCAGCCATTATTCTCTCTATGGAGGCACCAATGAGATCCTGGGAAAACTGCTGCCCGGTCTGCAGATCAGTCCCGTGATTGCCGATCTCCGTGATCTTAATAAAACAGAGGATCTGCTGAAAGCGGATCCGGCCATCAAAATGATGTACCTGGAAACCCCGGCCAACCCGACCATTCAATGCGTGGACCTGGAGGAACTGGGGCGGCTGGCGAAAAAATACAATCTCATCACAGCCTGCGACAATACATTCGCCACCCCCTACCTGCAGCAACCCTTCCGTTTCGGTATTGATTTCATTGTGCACTCCACCACCAAATTCCTGAACGGGCATGGCACGGCCATCGGCGGCGTACTGCTGGGAAAAGATCTTTCATTCATGAACGGACCCTGTACTAAACTGCACCGGCTGCTCGGCGGGAACTCCAACCCCTTTGATGCCTTCCTGCTGATCCAGGGAATGAAAACACTGGAGATCCGGATGGACCGCCATTGCCAGAATGCCATGGAAGTGGCCGCTTTCCTGGAAGCACAGCCGGCCGTGGCCCGTGTAAATTATACCGGGCTGGCCAGTCACCCGGATCATGCTACCGCGCTTAAACAAATGCGCCATCCCGGCGCCATGCTGAGCTTTGAACTAAAGGGAGGACTACAGGCCGGGATTGATTTTATGAACAAACTGCAAATGTGCGTACGGACCGTTTCACTCGGCACCTGTGATACCCTGCTCTCCCATCCCGCTTCCATGACGCATTACAGTGTGCCGAAAGAAGAAAAAGAAAAATATGGTATCACGGATGGACTGATAAGAATGAATGTGGGCATCGAAACCCTGGCCGATATCATCCATGACCTGGACCAGGCTTTACCCGCTAATTGATCATATTAAAAACTACTGCAATGAAAAATCTATTGTTTTTACTAGCCCTGCTCAGCCTGAATCCAAGCGTTGCACAAAAGAAAACAGCAAAACCGGCAGACCCGCTGGCAGGGATTGATACGGTTTTACAACGTGTCTTAAAAGACCGGAATGCAGCCGGTTTTGCCGTGGCAGTCGTCAGTAAGGATAAAGTGATTTATGCAAAAGGGTTCGGCTTCCGGGATTACGAAAACAAACTCCCGGTTACGGCCAATACCCTGTTTGCCATCGGCTCCTGCACCAAGGCTTTTACTTCCTCGCTGATCGGGTTGTTAAATAAAGAAAACAAACTGGACTACGATAAACCGGCCCGGGACTACCTGCCGGCCCTTCATTTTTTTAACAATGATCTGAACAACGGGGTTACCATAAGGGACATGATGTGCCACCGTACCGGGCTGCCCCGTCACGATTTCTCCTGGTACCTGTTCAATACCGTTTCAAGGGACAGCCTGCTGCAACGGATCCAGTACCAGGAACCGACGGCCCCGCTGCGGCAGACCTGGCAATACAACAATTTTATGTTCCTGGCCCAGGGAATGATCGTTGAAAAACTGACCGGGCACTCCTGGGAGAATAATGTGAAAGAAAAGATCTTCACGCCCCTGGACATGAAGACCTCTAATTTATCAGTACACGACCTGGCCAAAAGCCCGGATGCCGCTTTGGGTTATTCCCTGTACAAAGACAGCCTGATCCGGAAATCGGATTATTATGATATCAATGCCATGGGACCTGCCGGGAGTATCAACAGCAATGTAGCTGAAATGAGTAATTGGGTGATCACCTGGATCAACGGGGGAAAATTCAACGGGAAAGAAGTATTACCTCCCGCCTATACGAAGGAAGCGATGAGTTCACAAATGGTGATCAGTGCCGGCTTGCCGGATCCGGAAGTCCCGGATGCCTATTTAGCGAACTACGGGTTTGGCTGGATGATCAGTTCCTACCGCGGTCATTACCGGGTGGAGCATGGCGGGAATATTGACGGGTTTTCCGCCAGCACCTGCTTTTTTCCTGCCGACAGCATTGGTATCGTTGTACTGGTCAACCAGAATGGCTCTGCTGTGCCCGGCATCGTCCGTAACAGCATTGCGGATCGCCTGTTACAATTGAAAAATATCGACTGGAACGGAAAGGCGAACCTCGCCCAACAGAAGGCAAAGACCGCGGCAAAAGAAACGGAAAAAACAATGGTCAGTAACCGGAAAACCGGCACCCGTCCTTCACACACCCTGCCGGATTATACGGGTCTCTTCAACCACCCGGGTTACGGAACCTTTGAGATCATCAGCCGGAAAGATTCCCTGGTAATGCTTACCCAAAACGGGGACGCCTGGCTGCGTCATTATCATTACGACGTATTTGAAGCGCTTCCCATTGATAAAAAAGAGGGCATTGATACAACGGGAAAGGACAACCTGAAAGTCAGGTTCCAGGTGAACAATGCCGGGGATATCGGGTCTGTTTTCCTGCCCCTGCAACCCGGCCTGAAGGACCTCGAATTCACCCGGAAAGCAAAAGCCAAAGAACTCAGTAAAGACGAACTCACCCGGTATACCGGTGAATTTGAATTTGCCCCCGGGAGAGGGGTAAAGTTTTACCTGAAAGGAGACAATACCCTGTTTGCCTTTATTGAAGGACAGCCGGAATACGAGCTGGTACCGGTGGATAAAAACAAATTCGACCTGAAAGTACTCCAGGGCTACAGTGTGCTGTTTGAGGAGAATGAAAAGGGAGAAATC
>JBBIGW010000199.1:0-4915 GCA_037447355.1 Bacteroidia bacterium
AAAATTTTGCGAAACCAAATAGTTGCGCTTATATTTGCAACCGAATGGCTTCTTAACTAAAAACTATACAAATTGAGACGTGATATTTTCCAGGCAATCGCCGACCCCACCCGGCGGGCAATTCTTACGTTGATTGCCCTGCAGGCAATGACCCCGAACGCCATTGCCGAAAACTTCCACACGACCCGGCAATCGGTTTCCAAACACCTCCGCATACTCACCGAATGCGAGCTGGTAAAACAGGAACAACATGGCCGGGAGATCTACTACACCCTCGAAATTGAAAAAACATGGCCGGGAGATCTACTACACCCTCGAAATTGACAAAATGAAAGAAATCGATAAATGGCTGACCCAATTCAGAAAAATCTGGGAAGCTAAGTTTGACCAACTGGACAAGGTATTATCCATCATGAAAAAACAAAAAAAATGAAAAACGATCTGTTATTTGATTTTACCGTTGACAAAACATCAAAAACCGTGTTCATCACCCGGGAATTTGATGCCGGCCTTTCCCTGGTATGGGACGCTTTTACCAAAGCGGAAATTCTTGATCAGTGGGTGGCGCCCAAACCCTTTGTAGCGAGAACAAAATATATGGATTTCAGGGTCGGCGGGCGAAGATTTTACGCGATGGTAAGCCCCGAGGGACAGGAGCGCTGGTTAATTCAGCGATACACGTCCATCAGCCCCAAAACCAATTTCAAAATGCTGAATGCCTTTGCGGACCAGGATGAAAATCCCGAATTACCGGGTTCTGACTGGGATTATACTTTTAGCGAACAGAACGGAAGGACCATCGTGCGTATCACTATTTACAATGAATCCCTGGCCCGCATGGAGAAAATGATTGAAATGGGCTTCACGGAAGGATTTAAACTGTCGATGGCCAACCTGGAAAACCTGCTGGCCGGTTTATCAAAAAAATGATTTTTCTTTCAAAAGGACCGTCAGGACCAATAAGAAAATAACAAATCTATTAACCAAAAAAAATAAAAAAATGGCAATTATCAATCCTCACATCAACTTCAACGGAAATGCCGAAGAAGCATTTACCTTTTATAAATCCGTATTTGGCGGAGCGTTTACAAAGATTATCCGCTTCAAGGACCTTGCAGGCCCCGGGTTCAGTGTGGCGGAAAAAGAAGAAAATAAAATTATGCATATTTCGTTGCCCATTGGCAAAAACAGCATGCTGATGGCAAATGATGTTCCGGAAATAATGGGAAAAACAAACGAAAACGAGAACAGAAGCAAAATTGTAATCAGTGCGGAAACCAAAGAGGAAGCTGACAAATTATTTAACGGACTGTCTGCAGGCGGACAAATAGAAGGGCCCATTGGGGATAGTCCCTGGGGTTCCTATTTTGGCTGTTTCAGGGACAAATACGGCATCGAATGGATCGTGGAACACGACCCCAAACAGTAATGGACATTGTGACCGGTGAAAACGCTGAACCGTTAACAGTGATTTGAAAATCCAAACAGGTAACCCGTAATTTTATATCTCTATGAAAGTACCGGAACAAATCAAAGACTATATTGCCGGTCAGCCTGAACCGAAGCGCAGTGACCTGCAGGAGTTGCACCGCCTTATCCGGCAGGTAATGCCCCGTAGTAAACTATGGTTCCTGGATGGGAAAAACAGTGAAAATAAAACGGTCACCAATCCAAATATCGGCTATGGAACTCATAACATGGAATATGCGGACGGGAAAACCAGGGAGTTTTATCAAATCGGGCTAAGCGCAAACAAAACCGGGATCTCGGTCTATATCATGGGTATAAAAGATAAGAAATACTTAGCGCGTACATTCGGCAATAAAATCGGCAAGGCGGATGTGAGCGGGTATTGCATCCGGTTCAAAGCGTTAAAGGATATAAACCCGGATATACTCCAGGCAGCGATACGATACGGAGCCGGAGATGAAAAGAGCTGAGCTGCTGAAATAATTTAAACGATAACATCATTCAACAGGCTTCCCGGAGAGTAAGACGGGTGTGACGGGGCTTAAGGAGAAATAAATCCGGCCGGCAGAGTTTCCAGTAACAATCAACAATAATAAATACCCCGGGTATGAAAAAATTGCTCAGCAGCCGGCCGGCAGAGTTTCCAGTAACAATCAACAATAATAAATACCCCGGGTATGAAAAAATTGCTCAGCAGTCTTCTTTACTTTTTTGTTTTACAAACGGCCCCTGCCCAGACCCTTTCGCCAACTATCGTAAAACAGAACGGCATTCATTATGAGCGCCTGGCCCGGATTGATACGCTGTTAAAGCAGTATGTAGATAAAAACTGGCTGGCCGGCGCTGTTGTACTGGTTGTAAAAGACAACCAGGTAGCCTATTACAAAGGACATGGATATGCAGATCTAACTGCTAAAAAACCAATGCGGGCCGATGCTATTTTCCGGATCATGAGCCAGACCAAGGCCATTACCAGCCTGGGTATTCTGCAGTTATTTGAACAGGGGAAGCTGGGCCTTGATCAGCATATTTCTGATTTTATCCCTGAATTCAAAAACCCCGGGCTGATCAAAAGTTTTAATCCTTCAGATTCAAGCTATACCACGGTCCCGGCCACCAGGGAAATTACATTCCGGGACCTGTTAACGCATACATCCGGCCTGGATTATCCCGACATTGGTACGGATACCATGCAGGCTGTTTATGCTAAAAATAATATCCCATCCGGACTGGGCTATTGTAAGGAGAACCTGTTAGCAAAAATGAAGGCCCTGGGAGGCTTGCCGCTACTCCATAATCCGGGTGAGCGCTTTACCTATGGCCTGAATTCCGATTTACTCGGCTGCCTGATTGAAATAATAAGCGGGGAGACGCTGGAAACTTATTGCCGCAGGCATATTTTTGAGCCGCTGGGGATGAAGGATACCTATTTCAACGTTCCGGCAACAAAGGCAGACAGGCTTGCAGGCGTTTATACAGAAGACAAGGAGCAAAAATTGATTGAGTGGCCGTCCGCATTTAGAAATATAGATCCTGCGTACCCGCTTATTCCCAAAACTTATTTTTCAGGCGGGGCAGGATTGTCCTCCACCGCATTTGATTACGCTGTTTTTCTTCAGATGCTGCTGAACCAGGGCCGCTACAATGGCAAACAGGTTTTGGGAAGGCGCACGGCCGAACTGATGTTAAGTCCCCAGTTGGCTGATAACTTATTCGGGGATGACAACTTTGGTCTTGGATTTGCGCTGACCTCCAAAAAATCATCCCATCAAAAAATGCTGAGTGAAGGTTCCTTTGCCTGGGGAGGATACTATGGTACAACTTACTTCGCCGACCCCAAAGAAAAGTTGGTTTGCCTGATTATGACACAGCAAAACCCCATATCACATGCTGATTATACCGATAAAATCATAAACATTATTTATGGAAGCCTGAAATAGATTTTACTGCTAAACCTGGTATATAGCCATACCGAAAAAACTTATCCCAAAAATGCATAGCAACAAGCTCCACGATACAATAGATGACTGGATTTCTGCTCTTCAGGATTATTCCTTTGACCAGTTGCTTATAAGTCCTGGTGCCGGGAGCTGGTCGCTCGGGCAGGTCTTTGTGCACCTGCTTACTGATACCAGCTACTACATCAGCCAGGTTGAATATTGTTTGTCCCACGATGAAAACGCGGCCGGGGAAATGACCGGATTCGCAAAAACTTTATTTGCAAACAATGCATTCCCGGATGAAAAAATTAAAGGAGATCCGGCTTCATCCGGAGAAGTCACAATGCCCGCCGGCAAGGCTGAACTGATCGACCAAATGAAGCGGCTGAAAGCACAATTAGATTACCTGGACAATAAAGTGGCTGACCGTGCCTGTACCGGTAAAACCAGGCACCCGGGGCTGGGTTATTTCAATGCCCGGGAATGGCTTCAGTTTGCCGAAATGCATTTGCGGCATCATTTAAGGCAGAAAAAACGTATTGAAGAAGCCCTGAATATGCGCCCGGGAAAATAGCCCTGAACAGAAACAGGGGCCTCTGAATCGGACAGGTCCCGGGGCCAGGGCAGGGGCAGGTACACAGGCCGGACAGTTACTGAAACACTATCGGAGGCGATTGAGTTCTATCTGATACGCAACAGATAATCAATCAGTTAGCATTAAAAAAATCATCCTCCCGGGCTTCAATAGTTCATAAACTATTCATTTCCATACCATTGCCGTACCATGGTTTGGATTTGAGCGCTAATTGAGCGGGTTTTCACCGGTAATCCCCCAGTAATTAGCGCTCAAGTCCCGCTCAAATCCCGCTCGAGTCCCGCAGGAAACCAAAAGCAGGGTAAGCTGTCTGATACTGAAAAAGCGGTCAAAACCGGGCAGGTTCCCGGCTCTTTGGCCGGCCGGGGATGGCCTGACTGACAGCGACCGGACCCGGGATCTAGCTGCTCCGGGCTCAGGCAGCAGCAGAAGCTATCAGCGGCTTAAGAGGGGGGGGAATGCCGGTAGCCTGAAAGAGAGAGCCAGGACCCCGGGGAGAAGCGAACCTGGGGCATAAATGGAGTTCTGGAACGCAACTATGCCTGGCCGTTAAGTCCTTAGCTTGCACCAAGCATTTATAAATGGGTATAATCGTTCCTACCGCTATTGTCGAAGTAACTGGAGCAGGAAGTAATTTACTGACAGGGAGTCGGGTATTTTGTAGATTCGTGGTATAACGGAAATACATGCGTTAGGAGTAAGCATAAAGAGCGATATAGTACATGACAATACACAATTTTTCAATTACGCAGGCCCGACTTGATAATCTATTACAGTTAAAAAAAAAGTTCTTGAGCCGTTAAAGAAGTCTCCTGGCTTATACAACTCCCAACACTAAAAGATGGAATTATCAGATTAAGTCTTAACTAATACCTATTACGAAAGGAAACCCGGTTTTCTATCCGATTTT
>JBBIGW010000200.1:0-4851 GCA_037447355.1 Bacteroidia bacterium
TTTGGGGCAATGAAGTGATCGTCGGCGACCGGACCATTGATGTCCATATCCGTAAGATCCGCCAGAAACTGGGTGTGGATTGTATAACGACCGTGAAGGGGGTGGGGTATAAGTTTGAGTTGTAGGTGAGAGAGGTTGAGGGGTTCGGGGTTGAGGGTTCGGGGTTGAAGGTTGAGAGTTGAGGGTTCGGGGTTGAGGGGTTCCCACATAGAAAATTTGATCAGCAATTGAAGTTTCCGCTGCAGCAACCATCATCCGGTAATCGGCAACCAACGATCCGCATCCGGCGTCAACACCTAACTTTGTTCCATGTTCAGCACCAAAAATATTTCCCCCAGGCAGATCGCTGCATTCACGGCCCTGGTACTGGCCATCCCGGAGAGTATTCTTGTTTATATCGTGGAGAAAACCTGGTGGTGGGCGGCCGGCTCCTTTTTTATTCTTTTTATTGGCGGGTATTTCCTGATCTACTTTATGCTGGAACGGTTCATCTACCGGAAAATAAAACTCATTTACAAATTCATTTATAAGACCAAGGCCACCAAAAGAGAAGAGACCTATTATAAATATGTGCTCCCGCAAAAAAGTATCGATGAAGTAAGGGAGGATGTGGAAGCCTGGGCTGCCAAAAACGAAGAAGAACTGGAACTGCTGCGCAGCAACGAACAGTTCCGCAAGGAATTCCTGCAAAACCTTTCCCATGAATTCAAGACACCGGTCTTTGCCATACAGGGTTATGTGGACACGCTATTATCCGGCGCGTTGACAAATCCTGAAGTCAATAAGAAGTTCCTGGAAAATACGGCCAAGAATGTGGACCGGCTTACTCACCTGCTGACCGACCTGGATGAGATCTCCAAACTCGAAAGAGGTGAGCTGGTCCTGTACAAACAGAATTTTGTGATCCAGGACCTGGTAAAAGATGTCTATGAAAGTCTGTCCGTAAAAGCGGACCGGCTACAGGTAAACTGCAGTATTAAAAAAGGCTGCGAATCCCCACTCACGGTTTTTGGGGACAAGGAAAAGATCCGGCAGGTACTGATCAACCTGGTGGGCAACTCTATTAAATACGGAAGGAAGAATGGCAGTATCACGGCCAGCATGTACAAGACCGACGGCCGGCATATTCTTATTGAAATAAGTGATGACGGCATTGGCATCGCCGAAAAAAACCTGCCCCGCATTTTCGAACGCTTTTACCGGACCGAAGAAGGCCGCAGTATCGATGTAAAGGGCAGCGGGCTGGGACTGGCCATCTGTAAACATATCATTGAAGCACATGGGCAAACGATCCATGTCCGAAGCACAGAAGGAGTGGGAACGAGTATTGGGTTTACGCTGGATGCGAAAAGGGACTAATCCCCGGGAGCGGCCCCGGCATTCGCCACGGTGCACCCGCACCTGTTTCCTGAACGGGAAACCGTTCATGCGGCAGGCTTATTTCCACGCTTCAGCTTCCTTGCTTTCCGGAACGGTTCATTTTATCTACCAGTGAGGCGTATTCGAAAATTTACGTTTCGTACCATGTGATTTTACGAATCTCCCCTCCGCTATTTTCGTTTTCTACTGCCAAATGGTGAAGAATCATTGTATAATTCACCCCGTTTCCCTATTTTAATTTCCAAACAAAACCAACTTTATGAAAACAACCGTTCTCCCCTTGTTGTTGACTATTCTCTGTATTAACAACACCGCCCTGTATGCGCAAAATGGCAATTTTGGTGTAGGCACGGCCACTCCCGTCGAAAAACTTCATGTTAACGGCAATATTGAGTTGTACAATACCACCTCTGCTTATGGCTCTTATCTCCAGATAGAAAATAGCGAAGGGGTAATCAGCACGGTACAGTCAACGAAGGCCGCCTCCCCGTATGGCGCCAGGGGGGTGGTCGGCACCACTTCTGCCCATCCCCTGCAATTCGTTTATAATGCGAGCCCGGTTGTGTACCTGGACAATGGCACCCTGGCGCCCAATGGTTCCAACCTTACTTATCTCGGCAGTGACCTGAACCGCTGGAATGGCGTGTATGCCGGAGGCGGCGGCTTTGACGCCAAGAACGCGAGTGGCCTGTATGTGGGCGTCCAGACAGAATCACAAAACGGGGTTCAATCCATTTTTGGTTCCGCAGCCGCCGGTTCTGCTTTCGGGGCTGTTACCTATGTCGGTTCAAAAACAAATAACGAAGTCGCGTTTCTTTTCAATAACAGCCCCTGTATGTATATGAATGGGGACGGCTTTTACCCGAATGGAAATAATTTAAAAAGTCTGGGCTATGTAGGGACCGCCGCACTGACCCAGGTGGTCGCCTACAATTTCACCACGCCCTCCGATATCCGTTTCAAGAAAAATATCGAAACCCTGTCTTACGGGATCAACGACATCATGAAGATCAAGCCGGTTGTTTATGACCTCAGGGACAACAAGAATGCAAACAAGCAAATAGGGTTTATTGCACAGGATATGGAAAAGATCATCCCGGAGATTGTAAATACCAATAAAGATGCGGACGCATATAAGTCAATCGACTATATAAAACTCATCCCGGTACTGATAAAAGGTATCCAGGAACAGCAGGAATTAATAGCTTCCCAGGCTGATCAGCTGAAAGAGTTACAAAAAAAAATAGACCTGCAAAAGCAGGAAATGACGGCGCTTAAAACGCAGGCGGCCGACGAAAAGACACTACTGGATTTAATTGAAAAGGTACAGGCATTGCAGAAAGCGATCGCACCCGCCGCCCTGGCTACTGATAACGGGGATTCCCGCCAGTAACAGGCCGCCTTAAGATGGAAGACATTCAAGTTCCTGAATTGTAACAGGCGGAAGGATGAATAACAGCCCCCTGTTTCACCTTACAAATTATATCTTACCATGAAAAAATATTTTTCACTACTCTCACTGGCGTGGGTACTATTCGCTCCCGGGGCCCGGGGCCAGTGGTCCAATGACACCGCCATTGTTAATGCCGGGAGTCTTGCCACCGACCTCAATGGCCAGTGGCACAACCGTACCGGGGCCACTTACAGTACTGCCGGCAGTGCCGGGGCGCCCGCTGATTATGCAGTATTTTATCACCAGGGACTGAGCGGCACGGGGGTTAATGCCGTTTTTATCAACGATGGCAGTTATGATGCTTCGGTGAATGGCCGGGATTATTTCTCAGGCCCCGGAGGCCTGGCCGGCCAGCAGGAAATAGCCGGTACCGCAATGCCTGTATTTGGGGAGCTGTTCCTTCAAAATGGCGCCGGCGTTGAGTTGAATATTACCAACAGCAATGGCATCCGGGTAGCTGGTTCCGTCCGGTTTGAAAACGGGATTACCACCACCCTTCGCAGCAATACAAATACCGGCGCTGTAAAGCTGGACGACAATGCCACTTATACCCATTCGGCCCTGGGCAATACGCAGCATGTGAATGGTTATGTAAGTAAAACCGGCGACGATGCCTTTATCTTTCCCGTTGGTTCGGGTAGCAGGCTTCGTACACTGGCTATGTCGGCCCCGGCGACTATCACCGATGCCTATTGTGTTGCCTGGATAGCGGGCTCTCCATCTGTTACTGGCGACCCCTCCGACGGGGGAGCATTCCACCCTGTCAACGTTGTTATGGCGCCAATAACTTCTGTAAGCGCCAGCGGTCAATGGGACTGGATACCCCTGAATGGCACAGGCAGCGGGATGACCATAACCGTATCCATCCCTGACCTGAGCAGTAGTGGAATACCGGCGTCAGATCTGCGGCTTGTCGGGTGGAATGGCAGTTCCTGGACCGACCTCAGCGGCGGGTCCACGGCCAGCGGCAATACAGAAGGATCCACCTTAAGCGGAACCATGCAGGCCGGCATATCAGCGGTCGGTATCGGTTCTGTAAATCTGTTGATCCCCCTTCCGGTGAATCTCCTGTATTTCAGGGCAGCTGCACAAAATGGCCATATATCCCTCACCTGGGAAACGACCGGGGAAAATGATATGGTATCGTATGGAATTGAGCGCAGTGCGGATGGTATTACCTGGGAAATCATCGGCAATAGGCCCGCAACAGGAGGCAACGGGCCCTCTTATTACAAGTTTATTGATGTAACAGCCCCGGCAGGAAAATGGCTGTACCGTCTCCGTGAAACGGATATAAATGGCCGGCAACAACTGAGCAGCATTGTTCACGCGGAGATTTTGGTCAATGATCTGATCACTGTGTATCCCAACCCAGCCCGGCAATATATAACGATAAACGGCGCGCCGGAGAACAGCCGGGTACAATTAATAAATAGCCTGGGACAGGTTATTCGTGAACAAATAGCCGGTACACATATTGTCCTATTCAACCTGGAAGGAACCGATAAAGGCATATACTGGGTACGCGTAATAGCCAATAATCTCCTGGTCAGCCAAACCAAAATTGCCCGCATTTCAGATTAGCGTTTCCGCTTTACCCTGTTTGAGGATCATCCCTCCCGCTTATTTATTTATCTATCATCCCCGGTTGCCTGGAGCCGGGGATTTTTATTACCCGGTAAAAAATCCCGGCTTCTTCCGGAAAAGCAACTGAAGCGGACCGATTAACAGCAACCGGCTATTCAAGCGGGATCCCGGTCATGACTAACCTAAATCCAATCATAAGACCAACGAACCCGCAGTTAGTTTGCTAAGCGGGAAAGCACAAAAGTGGACAGTATTACACATATTGTGCTTATAATAGTACATATATGTATAATATTTTATACAGGGTTCGTTCTTTCTTTACAGGGTGACCAGAAACCGCCATAAACCAAACCGGGGACAGCTCCTTGCCGCTGCCGTGGAAGCATCCGGCCTGAAAAAGGAAGAAGCAGCAAAAAAAGCGGGTTACAGCC
>JBBIGW010000201.1:0-4807 GCA_037447355.1 Bacteroidia bacterium
GGCGGCTTCGATGCCCACCGCTTCTGCAAGATCACGCATAGACGTTGCGGCGAAACCTTTTTCCCGGAACATTGCAGCGGCCTTCTTCAGGATCAGGCCTTTCTTGGATGCTTTTTTTCGTTGTGCCTTAGCCATATCTAAAGATAATAAAGAGTAACAGGTATAAAAATATGATTATTCTCATTCTTTTAATAAGGCAAACCGGATTTCCCCTTTGTTTTGACCGGCATCATTTCCGGCTTCAGCGGGGAGGGGGGCCGGAGGGGCTCTGCTTTCTCGTTTTTTGCAGGGATGAACAGTTCATCACTCAGGTCGGGTTTGATTTCTTTTGCGGCTTTCGGGCTGTTCTGGGAATCAAAAAAGGTCCAGAAAGAACCGCCGTCCCAGGACTGACCGATCAGGTAGTTGACCGCGGTGATCCTTCGCCCCTCCCATTCAATCACAGAACGGAGTTCAATGACCGCCTGGAAATCCCCGCCGGCCTCGATCACCTGCAATATAGTTCCCGGCTCATATACTTTCCAGGCGGAGTCGGGGATCTGTCCGAATACCCCGGCTGCAAAATTGATAAATGCTGCTTTCCCGCCCATGACCCCGATAATGGAAGGATTGCTGTACCGGGCAAAAACCTCCCAGTTACGGGTCTTAAACCCGATGGCCAGGCTGTCGGCACAGCGGTGGAGCTGGCTTTTTACAAAACTGGTATCAAACTGGGCACCGGCTTCCGTAAAAAAGAAAAAAAGGAGGGCCGGAAGGACCCTGTATTTTAACCGGTTTTTTCTTTTCATAAGCCAAAGGTATCAAATCGGCGCGGACCGGGGATGCCGGGTGATATTTCCAATTGAGCTCTCCCCCGTCTTTCCCGCAGTTAACTGCACGGTGTGGGCTCCACACGGGTGAAATGAACTGCAAAGATCAGCGCGGTCTGCAGGAAGGGATACGTTTCAATATCCCCTAAAATTCATGTAGGTTTGCACGCCGTAACGCTATTTATACCCAAAAACCAAATCATGTCGCTAATTACCGTAGGAACCATGGCTTTCGATGCCATTGAAACACCCTTTGGAAAAACCGCTAAAATCGTCGGTGGCTCGGCCACTTATGTTGCTTATGCCGCCAGCAATTTTGTAAAACCGGTCCAGCAGATCTCGATCGTGGGAGACGATTTCCCGGAAGAGGAAATGGCCGAACTGCGAAGCCGCGGGGTGCAGCTTGACGGGGTCGAAATAGTGCCCGGCAAAAAATCTTTTTTCTGGAGTGGCCGTTACCATGAGGACATGAACAGCCGTGATACCCTGGTAACCGACCTGAATGTGCTTGCTGATTTTGACCCCAAAGTGCCTGTCAGCTACCAGGGCGCCGAATTCCTGATGCTGGGCAACCTGGCCCCGAAAATCCAGTTGAACGTGATCCAGGAAATGAAGCAACGGCCCAAGCTGATCGCCATGGATACCATGAATTTCTGGATGGAATCCGCCATGTCTGAATTAAAGATCGTACTGCGGTATATCGATATGCTGATCGTGAATGATGCCGAAGCCCGTCAGCTGACCGGTCTCTTCTCCCTGGTAAAAGCGGCCAAAGCCATCATGGCCATGGGGCCGAAATTCCTGATCATTAAAAAAGGGGAACACGGTGCCTTGTTATTCCATAACGACGAAGTATTCTTCGCCCCGGCCCTCCCGCTGGAAGATGTATTCGATCCAACCGGTGCGGGCGATACCTTTGCCGGTGGCTTTATGGGTCATCTCGCCAAGACCGGCGATATTTCCTTTGATAATATGAAACGCGGCATCATCGTGGGTTCAGCTATGGCCAGCTTCTGCGTGGAGAAATTCGGTCCCACCCGGCTGAAAGAAGTCACCCAGGATGATATCAATACCCGCCTGCAGCAGTTCAAGGACCTGGTGAGCTTCGATATTGAATTGATCTGATTTTTACCAGCCATTAAATAATCGGGACAGCTCCGTTACAGGAGCTGTTTTTATTTAATTCAGCCTACGGGCCAGCACGATCACATTTTTAAACCGCTCTTTCTTCCCCTGCAGGTTGAAGATTTCAGTAAACAGGATATACGGGCCAATGGGTAATTTTTTTCCCTTATCATCCAACCCGTCCCAGTTCCAGTAGCCTGTTAATCCAAGGGTTCCATTGCGGACCAGTTGACGTATGGGTCTTCCTTCCGCGTCAAAGATCGCCAGGTTGGCCACATAACCACTACCCGTTACAGTATATTGAATAGTTGCCACATCATCCCGGCCATCGTTGTCCGGTGAAAAAATCGTTGGCGATACCGTAATGCGGGCATTCACCGGGTCCACTAATTTGTATTGGGAGTTTTTATATCCGGGAGTCCCATACCCGGCTGTGGAAGCGGCACTGTGCCAGTTACCGGCTTCCTGTGAAGACCCTTCGGGATCAATGCGCTCCAGGGAAACGCCCTCGGGGTTGTCGATCAGTTTGAAATGCCAGTCGTCTTTGTAATGTACTTCATCCAGCACGGCACCCTGTGCATCCAGGGTCAGCACGGTTCCCTCCTCATCCGTGAAGGAAGGCAGGGCGGGAATATCCAGGACTGCTTCGGGGTTTTTCACCAGGTATTGCAGGGGCAGCTTATCCGCTTCTTCACTCAATACAAGGTACTCACCGGGAAAAATATAAAGGGGGGACGTACTTAACACTTTGATCGAACTGATCACCCCGCCGGCATTGCGGCTGGCAATAAAGAGTTTGGCGGCATCAAGAACCTGGTGACCCCGGTTATAGAATTCCACGTAATCGTAACCGTCAGGCTTTGGATTAAACAGGATCTCATTGATGATCCAGTCGCCGGGCAGGGCTGCAGAAGGTCTTCCTGCTTTTACCGTGATCCCGGCTCCCTGGCTGTTTCCCTTGCAATCTGCCAGGTCTTTTGCATGCAGGTTGTACACGGTACCGGTTTGCATCGGCGCGGACAGGGTCAGGGCCACCTGGTTAAACAGGGGCGGAAGGGTGACCGCAGCGCTGACTGATAAACCGCCGTCAATGGAATAATGGGAGAGGGTGGCACCGGATACACTGTCAAGCGGTTCATCAAAAACAAGTACCAGGGTCAGGCTGTCGGTGCTGTAGGTTCTTTTCAGTTGCGGGGCAGTTTTATCATCTGAAAGCGCATCCGCCGAGTTTTTCTTACCCGGTGTGCCGCCAGAGGGATCAATGCTGGCGCTCCAGTTTGAAGGGCCGCCGCAGGGATTGCGCGGATCTGTCATTTCCAGTGTCCAGCCACCTTCTTTTTTCAGTTCATTCCGGTACCAGTCAGCGGAATAGTGCAGGGCATGAATGATCATACCGCTGGCGGCTTTCAGGTATAAGAGTTCACCGTCGTTATCCAGGGAAGGGAAGGAGGTAACAGAAACCGTTGTTCCGAACGCGGACATGGCAGGTATTGAACCGGCACTGCAAACAATGACAAAACTATCCGGCTGTAAAATAAAACCGGGCAGCGGGCCGCTTTGCCCGCCTGCATCAGCGATCCGCCAGTTTTGTAAACTGATGGGAATACTGGTACTGTTCTTTAACTCGATCCATTCATTGGCCGGCAAGCCAACAGCAGGAGAGGGATCTGCCATGATTTCCGTGATCACAACAGCATACCTGTTTTGTGTCCACAAACAAACAGGTGTAAGCAAAGCAATGCTTAGCAGGAAGGATAAGGTTATTTTCATAGGGGCAATATATTTTTTTCCCGGAACCTGAACAGACCTGTCCCCCTTTTGGGTAAAAATTTCGGATCATTATTTGGCTGTAACTCCCGCCGGACCTATTTTTGCACCGCAATGATGATAAAGAAACATACAAAACGCACGATTAAACATTCCTGAGGGAAGGTTTGCAGCGTTATGTGTGTAGCAACATAAGAGTTTAGCAGGCCTTCCAAACCGGGAGGCTTTTTTTATAAACATTATTTTTTAATCAAAAACTTCCGCTTGGCGGAAGATGGGGGGAAACAAAATGAAAGTTGCAGTAGTCGGCGCCACCGGGTTGGTGGGCACTAAAATGTTACAGGTACTGGCAGAACGGAATTTCCCGGTTACCGAACTGGTACCGGTGGCTTCTGAAAAATCAGTGGGTAAAGAAGTGGAGTTTAAGGGAAAAAAGTACAAGGTGGTAAGTATGACCGATGCCATTGCCGCGAAACCGGCTGTTGCTCTTTTCTCTGCAGGCGGGGGCACTTCCCTCGAATGGGCGCCTAAGTTTGCAGAAGCCGGTATCACAGTCGTGGATAATTCATCTGCCTGGAGAATGGATCCTTCCAAACCCCTGGTGGTGCCCGAGATCAATGCCGATGTGCTGACAGCAGCGGACAAGATCATCGCCAATCCCAATTGCTCCACGATCCAGATGGTAGTGGCGTTAAACCCCCTGCATCAGAAATATGGGATCAAACGGGTGGTGGTGAGCACGTACCAGAGTGTAACCGGTACCGGTGTAAAAGCAGTGGACCAGCTCCGGGGTGAAAGGGTGAAAGAAGTAAAGGGAGAGGATACCGCCTACCCGATGGCATACAAATACCCGATCGACCTGAATGTGATTCCGCAGATCGATGTATTCCTGGAGAACGGGTATACCAAGGAAGAAATGAAAATGGTGAACGAGACCTGCAAGATCATGCGGGATGATACGATCCGGGTGACGGCCACAACGGTGCGCATCCCCGTGATGGGCGGACACAGTGAAGCAGTGAATGTGGAATTTGCCCGTGATTTCGATCTCGCCGAAGTAAAAGCATTGCTGCAGGCTTCGCCCGGTGTGGTGCTGGTGGATGACC
>JBBIGW010000202.1:0-4767 GCA_037447355.1 Bacteroidia bacterium
GTGTCTGTTTCTTTCAGCAATTTGTTGACGGTGCTGCTAAAAACGGCTTCGTCGTTCAGTTTCCCGAATAATACCGGGACCGGTGAACCGTTTTCAACTGCCTGCATACAGAAAATAAAACCGGCGGCAAAGTCCACTCCGGTGGAAGAAGGATTGCTGAAAAAGGCCTGCAGGTCGCCTTTGTCTTTTTTTAGCATTTCCTGGTAGAGCCTGCTCTGGCGGAACGTTTCACCGGGGATCTTACTGAGAATACCCGGCAGGTTAAAGCTGGTAACGCTGTTGCAGCGGGCAGGAAGATACTTTAGGATCGTGCTGTTTTGGGTATAACCGGCTGCTCCGCAAATGAGTAAAAAGAGGGTGAGGATAAGGTGTTTGAGTTTCATGATCAGAAATTATGGTGTTTTAAATCAGTAAACGAAACGGATTGCTGCCGGCCGGTAGCCAGTTCTTTAATAGTACAGGTTTGTGTGGCCAGTTCTTTTTCCCCGAGGATTGCTACAAAGGGGATGCGCTTCTTTTCGGCGTATTTGAATTGCTTGTCGAATTTGGCAGCTTCATGATACAGTTCCCCCCGGATACCCCGTTGCCTCAATTGCTGCAGCAGTTCAAAGGCTTTCCCGCTTTCCGCTTCCCCGAGATTGAAAAACAGCAGTTGTGTGCCCACATGCACATCAGCCGGGAAGAGTTGCAATTCCTCCAGTACATCATAGATCCGGTCTACCCCGAATGAAATCCCCACACCGGGAATATTGGGTACGCCGAATAACCCGGTCAGGTCATCATACCGGCCGCCGCCGCCGATGCTGCCCATTTTTACTTCGGCAGGTGCTTTGGCTTCGAAAATAATACCGGTATAATAGTTGAGGCCGCGGGCGAGGGTAGGGTCAATAACAAGATGTATTTGGCCGGATGCCAGTTGTGAGCTGAGGTAACTTAATTCATCAATTCCCTTTTTTCCCGTTTTGTTGTTGTCGATCAGCTTACTTAGCCCGGATAAAATTTCCGGGTTACTGCCACTGATACCCAGGTATTGTTCAATGACACTGACCTGGCTGCTGTTCAGCCCTCTTTGTACCAGTTCTTCCTTTACTTTCTCCAGGCCGATCTTATCTAATTTGTCAATAGCCACCGTTATATCCGTCATCTTATCTGCGCCGCCGCATATTTCCGCCAGGGCAGCAAGGATGTTGCGGCTGTTGATCCGCAGTTCATATCCTTTTAAGCCCAGCCGGGTAAAGACCTCATGATACATAGAAGCCAGTTCCACTTCGTTTAATAAAGACTGGCTGCCCACCACATCCGCATCGCACTGGTAAAATTCCCGGTACCGTCCTTTCTGCGGACGGTCTGCTCTCCATACGGGCTGCACCTGGTAGCGTTTAAAAGGGAAATGCAATTGCTGATGGTTCATGGCTACAAAACGGGCAAAAGGAATGGTGAGATCGTACTTTAATGCCCGTTCTGTAATGCCCTTTGTGTTTTTTCCCTGCAAAACTTTTTCAAATTCTTCCCGGACCTGTTTTTCTTTTTCGGGATTGTCCAGTCCGTTATTCAGGATTTTAAAGATTAGTTTATCCCCTTCTTCCCCGTATTTCCCCATCAGGGTATCCAGGTTTTCCATCGCCGGGGTTTCCAGCGGCTGAAATCCGTAGAGTTCAAACACCGTTTTGATCGTATTCAGGATATAGGTCCGCTTACGCACCACCTCCGGTCCGAAATCGCGTGTTCCCTGGGGTATTGTTGGTTTGGCCATATTCGTTTGTCAAATGAGCATTGCCCGTTGAAAATTGATTATTGAAAATTTTGCGGGCTTCTCCCGTATTTCCAGATGATCTCCTCACAGGCATCGTCAATCAGCTTAAAAACTTCCTGGTAGCCCCGTTCGGGTCCGTACCATGGATCGGGTACATCCATGTCCTTCCCCGGGTGCAGTTCATTCATCAGCAGGACCGCTTTTTTCGCATCAAATGTATGCCGGGCAATATATTTTATTTCATCCAGCACATCCCCGGCCAGCGCGTAGATCTTATCATACCTCTCAAAGTCACCCGCTTTAAAGCGCCTGGACCGTTGCTGACTGATATCAATACCGTTGGACCGGGCTACTTTTTGTGAAAGCGGGTGTGGTGGTTCCCCGGTATGATACCCATTGGTGCCGGCGCTTTCCACACTCCAGTTCAACCCGGCTTTGAACGCTTTCTCCTGCAGGATTCCTTCCGCCAGCGGACTGCGGCAGATATTTCCCAGGCAGACCATCAGGATTTTCATGCTGCAAATATAAACAGGCAGGCGGAGCTATGTATGAAATACACAGTAATAATACAATTTGGCTAATGAAGCGTTAAAAGAAACGGTCATTCATTCAGCCGGGGGCGAAGGGCTGTTCGGGTTATGGATTTTACCGGCGAAGCGCATCTAAATAGCAAACACCAACCATGACAAACAATGCCCTTCTTGCCGCCAGCCTCGATGATATTCTCTTCGAGCACCGCAATAAAGCTTACGGGGCCTATGCACTGCGCAAGGGATATAATGCCCGCCTGCTGTCTGCCCTGGGTGCCGGTATGTCTTTTATACTCCTGCTTGCCACCCTGAGTATGGCCAGGGGCAATAACAATGTGGCTCAGGCCGGGCGGGAAAAACAGGAAGGAATGGTCATCCGCCAGGTGGAACTGCCAAAAGAAAAACCGCCGGTACCAGAGAAGCCAAAAGAAGTGGAAAAGCAAAAGCCTGCGGATAAAATTGCCACGGTCAAATATATCAGCAATATCAAAATTGAAAAAGAAGTGAAAACCACCATAGCATCCCAGGCCGACCTGGAGGGGAAACAGGTGGGGGATAAGAATACTGATGGAAAAAAGGCGGATGGCACCGTTGTGCTTACCCCGCAACCCGGACCCGGAACCGGGAACTCTGTTCCGGAAGGCAGGCAGGCTGATTTTACTGCGCAGGAAAGAAGTCCTGAATTTCCCGGAGGCGCTGAAGCCCTGAGAAAATTCCTGGCGCGGAACCTGGTTTCACCGGAGGAATTGGAAGCGGGTGAAATGAAAACAGTCCGGGTTCGTTTCAAAGTGGACAAGGATGGCGAGGTGAATGGATTTGAGATCATCAGCAGCGCGGGAGAGGATTTTGATGGTGAAGTAGTTAGGGTTTGCCGGAAGATGCCGAAGTGGATACCGGCCCTGCAGAACGGTATAAATGTTCCGGTTAACTATGTATTACCTGTAACATTTGTGGGTTCAGAGTAACAAAATTTATCTAATTTGCTCCGCCCTCTGTCCCTGGTTTTAAAAGAAGGCCAGGGATGGTTTTTGAGGGGTTTTAATAAGTTGAAAATGTTTGAAGATTACGAAAGGAAAAAGCGAAAACAGGTGTCGGGGATGAGATCCCTGAAGGATTATGGGATGGGTGTATTCATCTTGCTGATGGGCTTGTTCTTTTTATTGCGGGAGCAGGTGGGTGGGGCGGCGATCAATGAACGACTGGGCAAACCCGATACTTTGGAATATATATTTGGTAGTTTTTCCGTCCTGTACGGCAGCTGGAGAATCTACAGGGGATACAAGAAAAATTACTTCTGATGAATGTGTATTGCAAGAGGATAAGGCTGATCACCCTGCTGGTATGGACGACCGTTTCGGGGACTGGTTGCAAATCATACGAGGCCCGCGAAAATGAATTGCCCGATACGCGGAACCGCGGTACCATTCATGTAAGCGCCGATGAGAGTTTTAAGCCGGTGATTGACGAACAGGTGCAGGTCTATGAATCCAATCACCCGGGTACGCATATCCTGGTGGATTATAAACCGGAGGCCGAATGCATCAAAGATTTGCTGGTGGACAGTGTCCGGATGGTGATCGTTACCCGGAGGGCTTCAGAGGAAGAAAAGGAACTGATCGCAGATTCTTTGAAAAGGGCTGCCAAAAGCATGGTTATTGCCCGGGACGGGATCTCCGTTATTGTGCATCCCGATTCCCCGGATACACTCTTAACAATGAATGACATAAAACAAATACTGACCGGAACATTTAAGAAAAATTTAATTCCGGTATTTGACGGGGTAAAAGCAACCAGTACGGTACGTTTTATCATCGATTCAGTATTAAGGGGCGATTCACTGACCCCGAAGGCCATGGCCGCCCGGAGCAGTGAAGGAGTGATTGATTATGTGGCGGATCATCCCGGGGTGATAGGGTTTATCGGGGTGAGCTGGATCGGGAACCGGGAGGATTCGGCCCAACTGAGTTTTTTGAAAAAGGTTAAAGTAGCCAGGTTAGAGAGCGCGGATATACCGGGAAACTACGTAAAAGCATACCAGGCTTATATTTATATCAGGAAGTACCCGATGGTACGGGATTTGGTTTATATCCTGAAGGAGAACTACCGGGGACTGGGAACGGGTTTTGCGAATTTTATGAGCGGGGAGATCGGGCAGATCATTTTTAAAAGAGCCTACCTGGCGCCTTCGTTTAAAAACCTTTCGATCCGGCCGGTTAAACTGAATGAGTAACAAATAAGTTATATTTACCACTTTTAAACGTGAACAGTAAAATGAAGAAAACCACAATCACATTCTTAACAGTTGCTTTGCTTTGTACGGGTGGCCTTACCGCCCAGACAGTGCAGGAAGGGAAGAATCATCTTTTTGCGGAGCGGTACAACAGTGCGATTTCCGCATTTAATAAAATGATCGCGGCCAACCCCAATAATATGGAGGCGATCTACTGGCTGGGTCAGACCTACCTGCAGAGCGAGGAGATCATG
>JBBIGW010000203.1:0-4746 GCA_037447355.1 Bacteroidia bacterium
CCCCTCCCCCCTCCATCTGTCCTTCGTCAAAATGGACATTATCGTCCGGGATGCGATCCACCGTACCCGCCTCACCGGCCGGTTCCAGTTTCCAGGCTTTAACATCAGTGTACCAGCGGCCATTGTATTCCCGGCTTTCCACATCAAAGGAGATATTCAGCATCGCCCCGGTTTTGAGCACGGATTCATTGATCTTGTCGCCCCAGATGGAAACACATACTTTTTTGGGGTACTGACCTGAAGTTTCCACGATAATATCCTGCTTTTTCCATTGCCCGTTTTTACCGTTGCCAGTCTGCAGGGGAAGCAGTTGAATAAGTTTGGCGGTTAATTGCATGTGATCATGTTTTCAGCACGGAAGGTACACATCCGCTGACAATATTTTTACCGGACTACCCGCCATTGGGTATTTTTAGAAAAAACCCCGTAATTCCCTCTAAAAACACTGGCCAAAACTGTATTTTACACGGCTTTTTATTCCTTAACCCCCTGAACATGGTTTTTGCAAGTCTTATATTCCTGTTTCTGTTCCTGCCGCTGAACCTGCTGCTGTATTACAGTTCCAAAAACGCGACCTGGCGAAACTGGGTGCTCATCATTTTTTCACTGGCATTCTATGGCTGGGGGGAACCCATCTGGATTTCCCTGCTGATCCTCTCCTCCATGATGGACTGGGCCAATGCGCTCTTTATCCAGAAACACCGGGGCACCAAATGGGGAAAGGCCGGCGTGGTATTCACCCTGATCCTCAACCTGGGACTGCTGGCTACCTTTAAATACGATAAATTCCTGGTGGACCAGGTGAATGCGGTACTGGGCACTTCGTTCACCGCACCGGGCTATGCGTTACCAATCGGTATCTCCTTCTATACCTTTCACACGATCTCTTATGTGGTGGACGTTTACCGCGGCGATATCAAAGCGCAGCGCAACTTCCCGAATTTTTTAATGTATGTATCGCTCTACTCTTCCCTGGTGGCCGGACCCATCATCCGGTATGCGCATGTGGCCACGGAAATTGACAGCCGGAAAGAAAATTTAAAGGATTTCAGTCTCGGTATCTCCCGCTTCTGCATCGGCCTCTTTAAAAAAGTGGTGATCGCCAATGTGGCCGCCGAACTGGTGCGGAAATACATGGGCGATAACGGCGACCCCCTTACCCTGGCCGAACTGGCCAACCTCTCCAGCGCCGAAGCCTGGGTGGGACTGATCATGTTTGCCCTGCAGATCTATTTTGATTTCTCCGGCTATTCCGATATGGCAATCGGCCTGGGGAGAATGTTTGGCTTCCATTTCCGTGAAAACTTTGAATACCCCTATATCTCGAGATCCATCAGTGAGTTCTGGCGCCGATGGCATATCTCCCTGGGAAGCATTTTCCGGGATTATGTGTATATCCCCCTGGGAGGAAATAAAAAAAGGGTTTATTTCAACCTCTTCGTGGTCTGGTTCCTCACCGGGATGTGGCATGGCCCCAGCTGGAATTTTATTTTCTGGGGACTTTATTTCTTTGTATTCATCGCGCTGGAAAAAGCCTTTTTACAAAGCTGGCTCGATAAGATACCCGCTTTCTTTTCCCATATTTACGCCCTTGCCGTCATTATTCCAGGCTGGGTGATCTTTTATTTTACCGATACGGAAATGCTCTTCGGCTATGTAAAAAAACTGTTTTCCTTTTCCCCGGCCGCCGATGGTTACCTGGATGTGAAAAACACCCTGACCACGCATTTGTTCTGGCTGGCCCTGGCCATTCTGTTATGTATGCCGGTATTCCATAAAGTGAAAGCGTACGTGGAGAAGAGAGAAAGCCGTGTTACCTTGTACGACAGCCTGACCGTTGGTTTTAATGTGGTCCTGCTTTTTCTCTGTGTGGCCCAACTGGTGGGTAAGAGTTATAACCCCTTTATTTATTTCCGGTTCTGACCGGTAAACAATAGTTCCTGTATGAGTGAAAAAACAAACAGAAGGATTCAGGTGATCAATGTGACCCTGTTTTGCAGCCTGCTCCTGCTGGGCGGTATCGCTTCATTGTCCCTGGAAAAGACCGATGTGTCCGTAACCGAGAACCGAAAACTGGCTTCCTTCCCGGTCTTTTCCGACAGCGCACTGTGGAGCGGCGATTATTTCAGGGATATCGAAATGTATTATGCCGATAATTTTCCCTGGCGTGACCGGTGGATTGATGTGTCGGCTGCCTTCCGGAATAAACTGGGCTTTGAATCCACGGACATCACCATTTACTCCCCCGAAAACAATGCGGAGGCCAATGAAAAAACAGATACTGCGAAAAACGAGACAGCCGGATTGCGCCCGGATGACGGCGCTACCGGGGAAGTAAAGAAAAGTCTTTTTGTATTCAAGAACCGGGCTTTTGAAATGTTCGGCGGCGGTCCCGCCATGGGCCGGTCCTACGCCAGCGTGATCAATTCCTATAACCGGCTGGGCCTTCCCAACCTGCAGGTCTATAACCTGATCATCCCCGTGGCCCTGGAATTTGAACTGACCGAGAAATACAAGAAACTGCAAAAGCCCAACCGGCCCGCTATTGAGAACGTGTACAATTCGCTTGACCCCAATATAAAAAAAGTATGGGCCATTGATGAGATCCGGAAGCACCGCGAAGAATATATCTACTTCAATACCGACCATCACTGGACCAGTCTCGGAGCCTATTATGCCTACCGGGCTTTTTGCGAAACAGCCGGGCTCACTCCCGTCTCGCTGGATACGGTTCGTTCCAAAGTAAAACCGGCCTTCCTGGGTTCTTTGTACCGGCTGACCCGGGATCCCAAACTGAAAGAGAACCCGGATTCGGTGAAATATTATTTGTTCCGCGACTCCGTTCGTTTCTATATCGGCAGCTCCAACAGCCTGACTTACTGGGCTAAATCCAAAATGTACGGGGAAGGAGCCAGTGGCGGCAACAGCTACTCTGTTTTCCTGCAGGGTGACCTGCCCATTGTAAAAATGGAGACCGAACATAAGAACGGCCGGAAGATCGCCCTCGTAAAGGAATCCTACGGGAATGCCTTTGCTCCCTATCTCATCAACAATTATGAAAAAGTGGTGGTGGTGGACCAGCGTTATTATACCGGGGATTTTATGGCCATGCTGAAGGCCGAAGGGATCAACGAGTTGTTATTCATCAACAATATTTTCGCGGCACACACGCCCTTCCATATTGAAAAAATAAAGGGATTGAAGAAGAAATAGAGATCCCCATGCCGCTGTCATGCTGAGTAGCCAGCCTCCGGCTGGCGTACCGAAGCATGACAGCGTGCACTACAGTGTCAAATGCTTCCGCACCCAGGCTACTTTGGGTTTTAGCTCATTGGTGTATTTATCCCCGGTGGCATATCCAACGCTTTTCAGGAAATGATAATAGTCGCTTTTCGGATGCTTTTTCTGCCATTTATCATAGCGTTTGTCCTGCCAGGTTTTATAATAGGCAATACAGGCTGAGTCGGATTCGAATTTTTTGCACTTATTCCCCTTGATATAAAAACCGAAGAGGTTGTGGTACCGCAGGCAGCATTTTTTACATTTCAGGTTACCGGTTTCCTGCATACACTGGGCCATGACAAAGTCAGGGTGGCGGATGCCGGCCGCTTTAATGGCATCATACATGGCCTGCATTTTTTCCTTGTCAATTTTCTGGGAAAATCCCTGCTGGAAGGCAAAGAGCAATAAGACAGCAAGCAGTAATTTCTTCATACTGGTGTTTTTGGTAAAACCCTTTTCACGGGTGCCGGACCGGCTTTTAAATATACAAAAACCGCACCCTTTTTGCAGATTCCTTTTACTTTGCAGTATGAGCAGCACGCTGACCCCGGCAATGAGCCCTGAAAGAACCCATCCGGAGAATACCCATCCCTGGCCCCTCCGCCTGGCCGCCCGCTTTATCTCTTATATATTTCACCCGGTGTTTCTGCCGCTTTATGTAGTGGCTTTCCTGGTCTTTGAACACCCTTATTTATTCACCGGCCTTGATCCCCGGGAAAAATTGATGGTAATGTTACAAGCCGTCGCCATGTACCTGTTCTTTCCTTTGGTTACGGTGTTACTATTAAAAGCGCTGGGTTTTATTGAATCGATACAGCTTAAAAAACAAAAGGACCGGATCATTCCCCTGGTCGCCTGTATGATCTGGTATTTCTGGATATGGAACGTATGGAGGAATTTACCCGAGTACCCGGTTGAGACAGTCCGGTTTGCACTGGCGATCTGGATCAGTTCCTGGGCAGCCCTGATGGCAAATGTGAAGATGAAGATCAGCCTGCATGCGATCGCGGTGGGTATTGCCGCGACTTTTATCCTGTCCATGGCTTTTACCCAGGCAATCCATTTCGGGATCTATATTGCCATCAGTTTATTCATAGCCGGGCTGGTCAGCACCGCCCGTTTCCTGGTATCCGATCATACACAGGCGGAGATTTACGGGGGACTGGTCCTGGGTGTTGCATCAATGATTGTGGCTTCTTTCTTTGCGTAGTGAAACAGTACGCCAGGTCTCGCCTGATTTCCCAGCCGGGTCTTGCTCCCATTCATTTTATTAAGGCTAATCTTATTCCCGCGTAAAAGAACGTTTCTTTTACGTGACAGACCCGGCGTCTCCTTATACGCCGGGTCCCTTCCAGGAGACCCGGCTAAGAAGGAAGTTTGATTTCTCAGCCGGGTCTCGCTCCCATATATTTTATTTTGACAATTCCTTTCCCGGGATATTAATCCGCTTCATAGAAAATGGCG
>JBBIGW010000204.1:0-4716 GCA_037447355.1 Bacteroidia bacterium
GGGGGGGCTTAAAATCTTTGCGGGCAAGAAAATAGCAGCACTGTTAACAATATAAAACGGGCTGGCCCCCCTTTACTCTTTTGCTCTTTATCTCTTAGCTTTTCACGAGCCAGTTTCTGCTAAAAGGTTTCCCACAAAGCCTGGGAAGACAGTTTTAACATTGCAGGGTCCTCCTCTTTGGTAAATCAAAAAAACAGGGACAATGCCATTCACAGCGTGGCTTAAAATCTTTGCGGGCAAAAAAATAGCAGCACTGTTAACAATATAAAACGGGCTGGCCCCCCTTTACTCTTTTGCTCTTTATCTCTTAGCTCCTCATGGACAATCCCGCTTTCAAAAAAAGGAGGGTGATATTAACCTTGAGAGACAGGGGTACGCAAGGCGGATCATCCCTGCGTATCCGCTGCCGTTACTTCATTTAGCGGAGCTTACCCACCATATTGGCCGGTATTACCCACTCATCAAATTGCTCCGGGGTGACATAACCCAGTTTTACCGCCATTTCCTTCAGCGTGGTTCCCTGTTTATGGGCTTTCTGCGCAATCTCCGCTGCTTTGTAGTAACCGATCTTTGTGTTGAGTGAAGTTACCAGCATCAGCGAATTGTCCACATGCTTTTTGATATTGGCCTCAATCGGTGCAATACCCACGGCGCATTTATCATTGAAGGAAACACAGCCATCCCCGATCAGGCGGGCGCTGTGCAGGAAGTTGTAGATCATCACCGGCTTAAATACATTCAGTTCAAAATGACCGGTGGCACCCCCGATATTGATCGCCACATCATTTCCCATGACCTGGGCCGCGATCATGGTCATCGCTTCGCACTGGGTGGGGTTTACCTTGCCGGGCATGATGGAAGAACCGGGTTCGTTATCCGGGATAAAGATTTCCCCGATACCGCTGCGAGGACCGGAAGAAAGCATGCGGATATCATTGGCGATCTTCATCAGGCTTACCGCCACGGTTTTTAGTGCCCCGTGAGCTTCCACGATGGCGTCATGGGCGGCGAGGGCTTCGAATTTATTTTCGGCCGTTATGAAAGGAAGACCGGTAAGTGTGGCAATTTGTCTGGCTACCTTTTTATCATAATCCGGGGGAGTATTGATCCCGGTACCCACGGCTGTGCCGCCAAGCGCCAGCTCACTTAGGTGAGACAATGAATTTTTGATGGCTTTCAGTCCATGGTCTAACTGGGATACATAACCGCTGAATTCCTGTCCCAGGGTAAGCGGGGTGGCATCCATGAAGTGGGTCCGCCCGATCTTCACCACTTTCATGTATTGTTTGCTTTTTTTGGCCAGGGTATCCCTGAGTTTTTTGATGCCGGGAAGGGTGGTTTCCACCAGGATCTTATAGGCCGCGATATGCATGGCGGTCGGGAAGGTATCATTGGAAGACTGCGATTTGTTCACATCGTCATTCGGGTGCAGGAATTTGTCTTTATCGGTGAGCTGGCCGCCTTTCAGTACATGACCGCGGTAGGCGATCACTTCATTCACATTCATATTGCTCTGGGTGCCGCTGCCGGTTTGCCATACCACCAGGGGGAAATAATCATCCAGTTTTCCTTTCAGGATCTCATCACACACTTTACCGATCAGGAGGGACTTGTTTTTGGGCAGTACACCCGCTTCCAGGTTGGTCAGGGCGGCTGCCTTCTTCAGGTAGGCAAAAGCCCGGATGATCTCCTTTGGCATGCGGTTGATGTCCTGGGCAATTTTGAAATTGTCGATGCTGCGCTGGGTCTGTGCACCATAATAGGCTGTTGCCGGTACTTTCACTTCGCCCATGGTGTCTTTTTCGATCCTGTATTCCATAATAAAGGGGATTTAAAAATTTCCGCAAAGGTAGTCCAAAGGGACAAACGGTTGCCCCAATTTTCTTCCGGTGATTTCCATCAGCCGGGATTGCACTACTTTAGTATTCCTGGTTAGTTAATGAACATTGAGATTTGAGCATTGAGCATTGAACATTACCCCCCCTCAAAAACACATGAACAATATTTTTAAAAACCTCCTGCAGCTGCCTTTACTGGCCGGATTGCTGATACAGGCGGCCCGGGCCCAGCCCAAACCCAGTCCTTCCCAGCTGGCCTGGCAGGAAACGGAGTTTTATCTCTTTATGCATTTTGGTCCCAATACCTTCACCGGTAAGGAATGGGGGCAGGGGAATGAGCCGGAAGATATTTTTAATCCCACGGAACTGGATTGCCGGCAATGGTGCCGGGTGGCGAGGGAGGCCGGGGCGAAAGGAATCATTATTACCGCCAAGCACCACGACGGATTTTGTTTGTGGCCGAGTAAATTTTCCAAACATACCGTAAGGGAAAGTAAATGGAAGAACGGGAAGGGGGATGTGCTGAAGGAGTTGTCAGAAGCCTGTAAGGAATACGGGTTAAAATTTGGCGTCTATATTTCTCCCTGGGATCGCAACCATCCTTATTACGGAACGGATACGTACAATGATGTATTTGTGAATATGATGAAGGAACTCTTCACAAAATACGGCCCCATCTGGGAACTCTGGTGGGACGGGGCCAATGGGGAAGGGCCCAATGGAAAGAAGCAGGTGTATGACTGGAACCTGTTCAGGGAAACAGTAAAGGCGCTTTCACCAAATACCGTCATCTTCAGTGATGTGGGCCCGCATATCCGCTGGGTGGGGAATGAGAAAGGGGAGGCCGGGGAAACCAACTGGAATACGCTGGATACTACAGGATTTACCCCCGGTACAGGCGCTCCGCCACAGGATACACTGAGAACCGGAAACAGGAATGGAAAGGCATGGATACCGGCTGAATGTGATGTAAGTATCCGGCCGGGCTGGTTCTATCATAAAGAAGAAGATGATAAAGTAAAGACGCCGGAAAAATTATTTGAACTTTATCTGAAAAGTGTGGGCCGGGGCGCTGCCCTTTTATTAAATGTTCCCCCGGACAGGAGGGGCCTGATCCATGGGAATGATTCGGCATCTTTAGTGGGATTCAACAGGCTGCTTGACGCTAATTTTGCCTCCGACGAATTGATCAGTAAAGTGCCTGTACTGAATAATGTATGGGCAGGAAAGTCAGGTCTGGATAACCGGACGGAGTTCAGGTTTTCATCTTATCCCGATAACCGGCCTGTTTACCTTCGGTTTAATTTTGAAACGCCCCGGCTGATCAATTGTGTCATACTGAAAGAAGTAATACGATATGGTCAGGCAATCAGTTTACTGAATTTGCGGATAGAAAAGAAAGATGGCTCCTTTTTTTACAGGAACCTGACCACGGTCGGGCATAAGCGCATCATCTGTTTTCCGGCTGTGGAAGCACGGGCGATCACGATAACGGTAATTGATGCAGCAGGAGATGTTTTCCTATACCCGCCTGCCTGTTACCTGATTGAAGAAAAACTGGCAGCTACGGGAAACTAACGGCCTGAAAAAATTGCCTTCCGCTTTTCCAGGAAAGCCGCAGTCCCTTCCTTCATGTCCTCTGTATTAAAAGCATTCCCGAATTCCTCGGTCTCCAGGGCATAACCGTCCCGGCTTTCATCGAAAACTGCATTGGCCGAACGGATACAGGCAGCTACGGCGAGGGGCGCTTTGGAATTAATGGTCTCCAGGATCTTTCTGGTATGTTCCAGCAGGGTTTCGGGGGTGGTTACATAATTCACCAGCCCCAGTTGTTTAGCCTCATTGGCGTCCACCAGGTGAGCAGACATTAATAGTTCCAGGGCCTTGCCCTTACCGATCAGTTGTACCAATCGCTGGGTACCTCCATAGCCCGGTATCAGACCGAGGTTCACTTCCGGTTGCCCGAACTTCGCGTTCTCCGAAGCGACCCGGAAATGACAGCTCATGGCCAGCTCACAGCCGCCCCCGAGTGCAAATCCGTTTACCGCGGCCACGATGGGTTTGGAAGAATTTTCAATCCGGGCGAAAGTATCCTGACCTCTTTTGGCCAGGGCCATGGCTTCCTGCCTGTTTAGTCCGCCAAATTCAGTGATATCCGCCCCGGCCACAAAGGCCTTGGCGCCGGCACCGGTAATGATCACGGACTTTACCGCGGGGCTTTTTTCTATTTCATCCAGCACCAGGTTCAGTTCGGTAAATACTTCTTTGTTGAGGGCATTCAGTTTATCGGCGCGGTTGATGACAACGGTGAGGATACCGTTTTCAAGGAGGGTAAGCAGGGTTTGGTACATGGTGCTTTTTTACAAAAGTATAATTACTTTTCTAAATTATATTTAACGGGCAAAGAGTATTCAGATTGTCAGAGGTGTTTCTCTGACGGTTCGGTTTGCTTTCAGGATTTTGATCGCTTCAGCAATCATCAAATAGGATTTTATTGACTGACTGTAAATAATTTTAAAGAAAAATTCTCATTGATTCGGGAGCTATAAGGTAGAAGAAAAAAACACAGCAAGCCCTCACCGAAGGATTTGCAATCCAACACAGAATCTTGCTGTACTGTAAAGATAAAAAAATTATTGAGATGGGGTAAATGATCAAAAAAATAGCCCCGATAGGCTGGCAATGTCTCGACAGGTGATCATTCCGAAGTTGACGGGGAGTGAGGTGGTGAATTTTATACTGGATAATTTCAGGCGGCCGGTTACCAGGCGAACCCTTGTTGTGATTTGCTTTCAAAATTTTAGGTAGCTTCGGCTATCAACAACGCCGATCGGATATATCAACAAGAAGAATGAGTTGTGATTTGCTTTCAAAATTT
>JBBIGW010000205.1:0-4652 GCA_037447355.1 Bacteroidia bacterium
ATCCGGGTAAACGGCCAGTAATTTTCCATAAGCGCCATAGATCTGCAGGTCAATAAATGCGGGAACCAGCATTCCGTTTCCGAGGTCTTCAACGGGGATGGCAGGCGGTAATTCAGTTGCCGGAAGCAGGTCTGTAATGATCCCCGCTTCCGTTACCACCGCATAATTCTCTAACCAGTTCTCACCGGTGAAAATGCGGTTTGCCGTAAAGATTTTTGGTTCGGCCATTGGGATGGAAAGATAATTGGATTTTAATAAATCAGCCTCGCCAGTGGCGGGCATGGCGGGCAGGGGTTAGTGGAGGGTTCGAAAAGACCTAACCTGCTCGCCTCGCTGCGAAGCGGGCCGGCAGATGTTCAATTCTCAACCTGCCTGCCGGCAGGCAGGTGTTCAATTTTCAATGTTCATTGGAAGACCCTATCAACCCATCAACTTGTTAACTAATCAACCGGCCTGAAGGTAGGTGTTCAATGCTCAACCTGCCTGCCGGCCGGCAGGTGTTCAATTTTCAATGTTCATTGGAAGGCCCCATCAACCAACAAACTAATTATCCCTGAAACTCTCCCTCGTATAGGTCCCCGGCTGCGCATGATCGCCTTCCTGGAAATCGAAACTGACAAGGCGGATGCCCGGCAATTCGGTAAAATTGTACACCACTTCCGCCATGTAAACGGTAGAGCCGGAGGAACCCATTTGCTGGGTGAGGTAATTGGCATCCGCGATCTTCAGGAACAGGGTATCGCCCGATGTTTTTACATAATCCAGTTTGACGGAAGGATTGTTGCTATTCAGATAGCTGATGATATTTTCAGCGGTCAGGGTATCCATTTCGGGGGCAATCATCTTTTGCCTCAGCAGGTTGCCCGTGGAGTCCTGGTCAATTTTCCACATGCTGATCTCGGTGGCAGGTAATTCAGCCGGTTCGTTTTTATTGCTGCCGCAGGAAAGCAGGAAGAGCCCTGTTCCCAGGATATAGAAAACCTTTTTCATAGCCGGTCATTTATACCTTAAAGGTACAGCCAAATATTGCTCACCGGCCCAGCAGGAACGTTAAAGGTATGTGCAGGCGCTTGTGCCAGGCTTTTTCACTGTGTTCCTCCCCGGGAAATTCCCGGGTTATCCAGTTCTGGCTTGTAAAACCCCGGTTTTTCATTATGGCATCCGCTTTTTGCTGGAGGGGCGGGTAGAGGGCATCGAGGGTTGCCGTACCATAATCAAAGTATATTTTATGGGTGGCGGGGTCCGGGAGATGTTCCTCCATGTATTTCAGGAAGGCGGCTGGCACCGGGTTGTTTTCCATGGTAAAAATGCCGGGCCAGTGGGTGGAGAGACAGGCGGCTCCGCCAAAAATCCCGGGGTATTCACAAATGGCATAGAGCGATATCAGCCCGCCCATGCTGCTGCCGGCAATGAATGTATGGGAACGGTCTGTATAAGTGGAATATGCGGAATCAATAAAGGGTTTGAGTTCTTTGACCAGGAACCGCAGGTACTTGTCGGACTGCACCAAATGATTATTAAAGACAGATGCGCCACTGCTTTTTCCAGCAGAATAGATGCTGTCCTGTTCCTCCTTTGCCAGCAATTCAAACGCTTTTTGCGGGAAATAATCGGCATGCCTTGTCTCTCCATTGTTCCAGATCCCCACGAGGATCAGGTCCTGTATCTTTTTTTCCTTTAAGAGGGATGCGATCACATCCTCCGCATCCCAGGCCTGTTTATTCCAGGTGGTTGTGGAATCAAAGAGCATCTGGCCATCCTGCATATACAGCACATTGTATTTCTTATCGGGACTATACCCATCGGGTAGCCAGACATCCACATTCCGCGCAGTCACGAATGCGGAGGGGAAATTTTCATGTCTCTTCAGGGTTCCGGATACCAGGGCGGGCAGTTGGGCAAAGGACAGGACCGGGATACAAAAAAATAAAAAGAAAAAAGAGTATTGTTTCATTTGGCGTGATCTGTTCATCGATCAATATGTTTTATCAGCAAATGTATGATCCGGCCCAGTTCTTCTCGCTGTTTAACCGCTTCAGCCGCGTTTTTAAACCAGATCAGCCGCCTGCCTTTGAAATTGCCTTCGAGAAGGGGTGATTGGATCTTTTCAACGGAAGGATGGTGAACGACCAGCAGGATCTTGTCATTTCTGCGGGGGCCAAATGTGAGCAGGTCTTCCTTGTAATAATAACTGGGCGCATTCCACTTGATGCGCTCATTCAGTTGAGGGCCGGCTTTTTTGATGATGCTGCGGACGGTATCGATTTCTTTTCGAACCGCCGGCTCCTGTTTGCCCATCCAGGCTTTTACCGCCTCTTCGTCCTTGTTGGCGGGGGTGGTTGCTTTTTTAGTTTTTACTGCTGCCGGTTTTTTCTTCGCGGCGGTAAGGGCTTCGTTTTCTTTTACCCGGAACAACACGATCTTTTTCACCAGTTCCAGCGGAAAGGTCTCGCTGTGCGGAAACTGTACCGAGCCTTTCCCGGTTTTGTAGCGGGACAGCGCCTCTTTGAATTTTTCGTGCCCTGTCGGGGTGGCATAGAAACCAATATGGTTTTCATAGGCAGCAAAATATACCAGGGGGCGGCCAAGGTACTTAAAGCCCGGCATCCCATAACCGAACCCTTCCGTTGCAGCCGGTGCGCAGGCTTTAATGGTTTTGCGCAATTGTCCCAGCCTTTTCTTTACCGGCGTTGGGAAACCGGCGATATACTCGTCCACGGTGGCTGGCAGGGTTGTCTCATTTGTCATAGCAGAAATTTGAATGATAAATTATTGTTCAAGGTTCTTTTTTATATTCTCCAGGTTTTGCTGCATGTCTTTGCCGACCAGTTTATCCATGAACAGGTTCATGATATTCATGGGAAACTTACTCCGGCCATAAAAGCGGCTGCTCACCCTTGACTGGCTTTCGTTTAAGCCGCTTACAGTAGTTGTGGCCCGGTTTGTCGCTTCAAACGGTTTTTTAAACCGGATCTCCACTTCCATGCTTTCAACTTCTTTGATCTGGATGATTTCCTGTTCGCCGATACCCACATTTTTATCCTTGCTTTCCCAGGCCGACCTGAAACCAACGGTCCCGTCAGTGCCGGTGTACACAATTTTAATATGGGGGTCTTTCATCACCCATACACTGTACTTTTCCTGGTTGCGGATCAGTTTGATATAGTCATAGATCTCCCCGGCCGGCCGGTTGATGACAACCTGTTTTTCCAGGCTGAAGTCTTTTTTAACCAGCAGGGCCACCAGCAGGAACAAAAGAAGAATGACCGCCAGTATCTCCAGGATTGTGATAAGCATATTTAATATTTTCAGCGGTGAGTATTGAAGCTAAATTATTTTTGTTTATTAAAATGCAGCAACCACTGGTTGCCATATTTATCGGTGAGGTCGCCGAACAGGTCCCCGGAAAAACCCGGGTGCAAAGGATGCCGGGGCATTCCGCCTTCCGCCAGTTTCCGGTAACAGTCACGGGCCTCTTCCTCAGAACTGCATTCCAGCAACAACGAAACCGTATTCCCCTTTTTCAATCCCTCTTCTCCCAGCAGGTCGGTACCCATCAGCACCAACCCGTCCTTTACCAGTGTGGAGTGCAGGATGGTTTTCTGCATCGCCGGCGGCAGTTTTTCAGCCAGCGGGGATTCCCGCAGGGCCTGAAAGGTTAATTTACCCCCAAGACAATCCCGGTAAAAGGACATCGCTTCCCGGCAGTTGCCGTTAAAACTCAGGTAGGCATGGAGCTTGGTCTGCTGCATCCGGGGTTATTCATTTTTAAAAGAGAGACCCACTGCTTTCAACACTTCTCTCAACACGGGCATTGAACTTTTCCCGATACCGTGCAGGGCCAGGATCTCTTTTTCACTGTACCCGGCTAATTGTTCCGGTTTGCTGATGCCTTTGCTTTCCATCGCACTCCTGGCTGCTGCGCTCAGTTGGGACAGGAAGCTGCCGGCGGGTTTACGCTCCGCCTCGCAAACAGGGCAAACGGGACAGTCGCTGCTTTTATAGTAGCGATGTCCGTTTTCGCAGGTTCGTAATTGTTTCCGGGTCATACCAGTTTTTATAGTTGAGAGGCCGGCCCTTCATTATTCAGTTTATAGTGAAGCACCGTCACGCCACATTCGTAAGGCGTGGCACTTAGTAAAGAAAGTCCCTGTCGTTCGTCAGCCAGGTCAAAAATCCTCATTCCTTTTGTTAACATCACGGGGTTGACAAAAAAGAGAAACTCGTCGATATGTCTGCCGGCAACGAGGGAAGAAACAAAGCCGGCACCTCCATAAACCAAAATGTCTTTGCCGTTTTTATTTTTCAAGGTATCAATTTCGTCTGCCAGCTTTCCTTTTGCGAGCCTGGTATTTTCACCGGTTGGCTTGTCCAGCGTTCGGGTGAAAATTACTTTCGGAATGTTAACCATTTTCCGGGCGAATGTAAACCTGGGGTTGTCGGGTTTAAATCCTTCAAAGTGAGGTACAAAATCCACCGACATTTTTCTGCCAAGTAAAAGGGTGTCCGAGCTATCGGCTATTTCATTGATGAGCTGCCAAAGTTTTTCATCTGCAGTTGCAGTCCAGTCCAGTTCACCATTTGTTCCTGCAACATACCCGTCAACAGATATTTGTACTTGTAATTTTAGTTTTCTCATGGTTTGAGTATTT
>JBBIGW010000206.1:0-4640 GCA_037447355.1 Bacteroidia bacterium
TGGGAAAAAAGGTCTTGTAAGGGCTTCATAAAGCGGCTGCGAAGTTAGGGAAAATTAGTCGTGAGACGAGAGTCTTTGGTGGTTTGCCTTTAGCCGAGAGTCTTTAGCCGTCAGGCCGATATTCGCTTTCGACATATATGATGATAATTCAGTATTAAATTCAAGGGGCGGACTACCGGCTTCTGACTACTGACTAAATTACCCTACCTTTGCGGCGCAAAAAACAAAGCAATATGAGTAACAGAACATTTACCATGATCAAACCGGATGCTATGAAAAACGGGCATGCAGGCGCGATCATTGACCGTTTTATCAAGGAAGGATTCCGTATCGTAGCCCTGAAACAAACCAAACTGAGTGCGGAAAAAGCCGGCGAATTTTATGCTGTTCATAAAGAAAGACCCTTTTACGGGGAACTCGTGGATTTCATGAGCAGCGGGGTGATTATTGCGGCTATCCTGGAAAAGGAGAACGCGGTCGCTGCTTTCCGGGAACTGATCGGCGCCACTAACCCGGCCCAGGCTGCAGAAGGCACGATCCGGAAATTATATGCCACTTCTGTTGGCGAAAATGCCGTGCATGGCAGTGACAGCGACGAGAACGCAAAGATCGAAGGTTCTTTCTTCTTCAGCGGGCTGGAGCAGTTTTAAGCAGGGTTTAAAATAACGGAGCCGTTTACTTCCGGGTAAACGGCTTTTTTCATTTGTACTGATACGGGTTAAAGATATTTTATCGCGTTAAATCGTTCTCCTGCTGCTTCTTTTATTTTCTACCGGGGTTACCTTATACCCCGCTTTTTTCAGCAGGCTGATCACCCCTTTTTCCCCCGGCAGGTGCCCCGCCCCTACCGCGATAAGCAGGGATTTCTCTTTCATAAGAGTTTTTAATTGTTCCACCCAGTTGGCATTGCGCCGGTACAGCAGGATATCGGCATAACTGCTCATCCCGGCCTCACTGTCCACCATCAGGGATTCCAGTTTTTCCAGGTCCTGCTTCCGGTAAGCATCCATTAGCTCCGTCATCATTTTATCTTCCCCGTTGCCGGTACCTGAACTGTCAATGTATTTTACCAGTTCGGCCGCCTGGTATTTATAGGGGATGCTGTCGAGAAAACCCGCCTGCTGCGACATGGTCTCCAGTCCTTTAATTTTTTTCCCGTTTTCTTTGGCTTCGCTCATGATGACCTGCTCCATGGAAGTGGCGCCTTCACAGGGCATTTCTCCCTGTGACAGCAGGGAGGAAGCCATAATGGGCTTATAGGTTTCCAGTACGGAAAAAGGGAGCATGCTGTTGTTTTCCTCAAAATATTTTTTTACTCTTTCATATTCGGTTTCGGTGAGCAGGTCACGCAGCGTGGTATCGTCCCGCATTTTCAGCTTGCTCATGGCACCCAGCATTTCAAAGAGATTGTCCATATCGAGTTCAAAATATACCTGGTCACTGCTGCTGATCACATTTTTCATGCTGTCACTCAGCACTGCGTCATCCTTACAGAGCATGTGAATGGTGCCATAGAGCCAGGAGGGTTTTTGCAGCCCGTTGCCTTCGATTTTCCAGAGAAGGGAATGAACCGGAACCGGGTCATGCTGATGATTATTGTTATGCTGGGCACAGCCGGTGATGGCCAGCATGGTCAGGAAAAAAACAGAACCAACTCGTATCATGAACTTCTTTTTTATGAAATTAGGAAATAGACGCGTTGCAGTGAACACTCATTGTATAAGCGGTCAACCTGCTACCGGAGCAAATACCCTTCCAAATCAGGAACAATGTCTTTGTGTCAGTAACGAGCTACGAGCTTTGATCGGCGAGTCTCGAGCTACTGCAATCTTTGAAATTGGCATTTTAAACGTAACGTAACACTAATAAAATACTTCTTCCCAGTAGCGGGAAAACTGTACTCCCCATTTTATGGCCGTTTCCCCCGGGGTGATGGGCAAGCCCAGGGCTTGTTTTACGGCCAGTACCGGGAGGTTCACTCCTGCCCCGAGGGCGGAAGAAATAGTACCCTGCACCCGGGGATTGATCTCCAGAATTAAAAATGTACCCGCCCCGGATTCTTTTACCTGTATGCCAATATTGCCGTTTAATTGAAGCGCTTTAATGACCTGCCTGCAATAATCCATGATGGATTCCTGTTTTACAAATTCACCTTCAACGGATATCCCGTTGATCATTTTACGCCGGAGACGGGGGACGATAAGAACGGCTTCTCCCCTGTCACAAAGACAATCCACGGAATATTCAGGGCCCGGGAGGTATTCACTGACCAGTAATTCAGGAAAAGGGACGGAGGAGAGGATACGGATCGCATCAGCAGCCCTGATATAGGTTGAATTGGGTTTATAATTAAATAACAGATCCGCTTCATCCACCTGTTCGCTCAGGATCCGGAATCCGCGGCTGCCATTGGAAACCGAAGGCTTGAAACAGATCTCTTTCTTCGGGAAACCGAGTTCTTCGATGGCTAAACGAAATTGTTCTGTTGTTTCCACAATGCGGAATTCCGGGACCGGGATCCCCCTCCATTGAAGGAATTCATACAACCGGCTCTTGTTATTGGCTATTTCGAGTGAAGCCGCGGATGAAACCAGTATACGGGTACCGGCCTTTTCAAATTCCGGGGTATGCTGCGCAAACAGGAACAGTTCTTTTGTAACCAGGGGTAGTAATACCCGGATATTCTTTTCCCGGCAAATACGGCGTACCGTATCAATAAACGCAGGATCATCCGCTCTTGGTATCCGGACAAAATCATCGGCAAGGTAATGGCCCACGGCCTTTTCATTTGCATCAGCGGCCACAACGTGGAATATTTCTTCCTTCCCCAGGCATTTCAGGATACCGGCCGCACCGGGCGCGCCACCGCCGGTCATCAATATATTGATGGTACTGCTTCCGGGTGAACTACCGGACCTGTTTGGATCAGTTGATTCAGGCATGACGGGCATTATTTAACTCACCGCAGCTTCGTCACCATAGAGCTGGTCTTTAAATTTAAGGGAAGGGGACGGAATAAAATCACCCAGGCCCAGTTGAGCCCATTTTTCATCCACCGCTTTAATTGTGGCATCCGCTGCCACAATGATATTGGGCCAGTCGCGCTGGAAATTATCAAGGGCCTTTGTCTTCCGGGTTCCATCCAGTCCCATACAGGCTGTGTAGCGGGTGCCGGGTAACCGGGAATGGTCATCACTTCCCGCAACCTTTGTACGGACCGGCGACTGGTACAGGTGAAAATCCCGCTTGGGGTCCAGGTTATTGCAAAAACGCCAGAGCGCGGAGGGCAGGTCATGGGCATCCACAGTATGCTCCACGTAGAGGATCATTTTGATCCCCTCCGCTTCGGGTAAAGCGGCGATTTTCGCATGTAGCTGACCGATATGCCCCGGCCGGCTCTTTTCCACCGAAACCAGCAGGCAGGGGATTTCTTTTTTCAGCAGGGAAGCGTTCACCGCTTTTATTTCGGGGAATGCCTGTTCCAGGGCCTTTTCCACCAACCCGGGATCCCGGCTATAGTTTCCCGGCAGATAGTCTTCGTCCGTTTCTTCCTCTTTCTTAGCGGTTCCGTCAATGCACATTTTCCCGCCGAATCCCAGTTTACTGCAGCTGTGATCCAGTACATCCATCGGCCCGGTGGAAAAATAAATATCCGCAGCGGGGTTCAGGTTCCTGAAAACATAGGGCGCCAGGGCCGCATAGTCCTGGATACGGACTCCTTCATCGGCAAGTACCAGGATTTTATTGAACATCATCTGTCCCGCGCCCCACATGGCATTCATTACTTTTTGTCCCTGTCCCGCATATTCCTTCCTGATTTTCGCGATCACCAGGTTGTGAAACACCCCTTCAACAGGCATATCCATATCGGTAATTTCCGGTACCAGGGTCATCTTGATCGGCGCCAGGAAGATCCGCTCCGTGGCTTTGCCCAGCCAGGCATCTTCCTGGGGGGGAATGCCAACGATCGTAGCCGGGTAGACCGCGTTTTTTTTATGTGTGATGGCGGTGATATGAAATTTCGGATACCAGTCAGGTAGTGAATAATAACCCGTATGATCCCCGAACGGCCCTTCCCATATCAGTTCCTCCGCGGGATCCACATATCCTTCTATAATAAAATCCGCATCGGCCGGTACTTCTACTTCGGGCTGGGTGATACAGCTGACCAGTTCCACTTTTTTCTTTCGCAGGAAACCCGCCAGCATATATTCATCCACGTTTTCGGGTAATGGAGCTGTGGCGGAATAGGCATACGCCGGGTCCCCGCCCAGCGCAACGGCAACCGGCATTTTCTTATTCAGTTTTTTATATTCTGCAAAATGCCTGGCGCTTACTTTATGTTTATGCCAGTGCATCCCGGTCAGCACGGGACCAAAGACCTGCATCCGGTACATCCCCACATTGCGGGATTGGGTGACCGGATCCTTTGTATGAATAATGGGCAGGGTTACAAAGGGGCCCCCGTCTTTTGGCCAGCAGGTGATCACGGGGAGTTTCCGGATATCGGGTTCTTCCATCAGCACTTCCTGGCATTCCCCCCTGCCCTTTCTTACTTTGGGCATCCAGCTGGCAAACTGGCCGAGTTTGGGCAATAATTTTAATTTATCAAGCAGCCCTTCTTTGGGAGCGGATAATAA
>JBBIGW010000207.1:0-4605 GCA_037447355.1 Bacteroidia bacterium
CAATAACCACCCCGTCGCAACCCAGTTCCTTACACAATTTCACATCCTGCAGCATAATAGAAAATTCTTCTTCTGTATACAGGAAATCGCCTCCCCGCGGGCGGATGATCGGGTAGAGAAATACGGAAAATGCTTCCCGGCATTGCTTAATCATACCATATGATGGCGTGGTACCGCCCTCCGCCAGGTTGGCACAAAGTTCAATCCGGTCCGCCCCTCCTTCCACTGCTGACTTCGTGGTAACAAAATCAGATGTGGCTATTTCAATGATGTATGTACCTTCCTTTCCCATTGCTTATTTCTTATCCTGGTTTCACTTTATTCGTTATAATAACTCCGCGCATTCAGCAGTATTTCCTGCAGCCCGTTTTTCAATGCATATTTAAAACCGGGATGAATCGCATAGGCCCCCGCCATTCCTTTTTTATTGAGCGCCAGCAATGCCACCTGGATATCCCTTGCTTTATCTTTTTTGATTTTCACTATCCGTTCTATTACTTTTCTGCAGGCCACATCCGGGGAAAGACCCTGCCGCATCAGTTCCACCACGGAATGAGAGCCTGCCACGCGGATCACATCTTCCCCCTGCCCGGTGGCCGTGCAGGCTCCCACTTCATTGTCCACAAACAGGCCGGCCCCGATGATTGGCGAATCACCTACGCGCCCCCTCATTTTAAAACCGGCCCCGCTGGTGGTGCAGCTGCCACTGAGGTTCCCTTTCGTATCCATGGCCACCATACCAATGGTATCATGGTTCCATTCCCCGTTGCTGAGTCGGGCCGGGGCGAAGGGTCCATGCCCTTTGTTCTCCACGTTTATTACCGGTGGTTTGTATTCCGATTGCAGCAGCCATTCCTGGTAAGATGCTTCTGCCTCGGGCGACAATTTCTGTTCTTCCAGCGGGAATCCTTCGGCTATGGCAAACTGCTGGGCCCCGGACCCCACCAGCATAACATGCGGTGTTTTTTCCATCACCCTTCTCGCTACAGAAACCGGGTGTTTGATTCGTTCCAGGAAAGCCACGGATCCGCAGTTCGAAAATTCATCCATGATACAGGCATCAAGGGTAACAAACCCATCACGGTCAGGATTTGCACCCAGGCCCACACAGCAATTTCGCGAAGCTTCGGTAACCATCACCCCTTTTTCAACGGCATCCAGGGCCCGGCCACCTTTGCCCAGTATTTCCCAGGCCGCCTTGTTCGCTTCCAGGCCGGCATCCCAGGTGGAGATCACCATGGGTTTGCCCATAATGGCTTCAGGAGCCGGGTTTCCTGCAGCCAGTCTGCTAAAGAATATACCCATTGAACCCAATGCCGATGCCTGAATGAACTTTCTGCGATGAACCATTGTTTATTCTTTAATGTCTTCGAAATTAACAGTTTCCGGCTCATTTCCCGCAAAATTCCGGTTTAACGAAATGATAAGAAAAATTTTTTGATGTTTAAACATTGATTTAATAACTTTGTGGACTAAACAACAAAAAATGAAAATAGAGATCATCTCCGGCAGCCCGAGAACCGGTAGTATAACCAAAAGGATGGCGCTGCACCTGAAGAATTGGTTTGAACAGAATACTCAACACGAAACGGATATTATTGATATGAAAGACTGGCCGCTGTCTCCTGTTCAGTCCGTCTGGGTTTCAGCAGACAAAGCCCCGCTGGAATTCCAGCCACTGGCAAAAAGAATTTTTAACGCCGATGCTTTTATACTGGTCACCCCGGAATACAACGGGAGTTATTCCCCTGCCATGAAAAACCTGCTGGATCATTTCCCGAAACAGTTGCACAAACCTTTTGGCATCGTAACAGCATCCCCCGGGGCCATGGGAGGAATGCGGGCTGCCCAGCAATTATTATTATTGGTACCAGCCCTGTTTGGAATTGCCTCCCCGCATATGCTGGTCACCCCGTCGGTGGACAAGAAATTCAGCCCGGATGGAGACCTGCTCGATGAAAGTTTTCAGCAAGCCGTACATTCATTCATCACAGAATTCCTCTGGCTGGCAGAAAAAACAGTTCCCGAAAAAGCAGCCGCCTAAATAAAGGAGAAATCATGAAAACCATTTTACATAAAGCCCGCACCAGGGGTCATGCCAATCATGGCTGGCTCGACAGTTATCATACATTCAGTTTTGCCGGTTATTATGATACAGAAAGGATCCATTTCGGCGCCCTGCGGGTATTGAATGATGATACCGTAGCCGGTGGCATGGGTTTCGGTGCCCACCCGCACGATAATATGGAGATCATTTCCATCCCGACCAGTGGCGACCTGGAACACCAGGACAGCATGGGCAACCAACAAGTGATCCGCCAGGGAGATGTGCAGGTGATGAGTGCCGGAACGGGCATCACCCACTCAGAAAAAAACAAGAACAGGTACCAGGAAGTAGAGTTCTTCCAGATCTGGGTCTTCCCCAAACAAAAGAATGTAACGCCGCGTTATGACCAGCAGCACTTCACGGATACAGAAAAGCACAATACATTGCTTACCGTGGTTTCCCCCATTGGTACAAAAGACGGGGGTGTGCAAATTCACCAGGATGCCTGGTTCAGCCTGGGTAAACTTGACCCGGATTTCAGCACACGCTATACGCTGAAAAACAAAACCAATGGCGTATATGCATTTATCATCGAAGGGGATATAACCATCAATGGCCAGTTACTGAACCGCCGGGACGGAATGGGCATCACGGAAACGGATATTTTAAATATAGAAGCCGTTTCGCCTGCTGAGCTTTTATTAATGGAAGTTCCGATGCTGTAACAGGTATTGGAAAGTGTGGCTGATTATAGATTATGCCCTGCGTATCGGGGACTCCCTATTTAAAAAATTTACTCCGTTATGGAATTACAGAATACGGCTGAAAATAATTACCGGACTTTAAACCTGAAATGATGAGCACAAGAACTATAGAACATATTATCGCCCCTCCTCCCCCGCATATGGTGGGTGACGGGTTCCGGGTACACAGTTTCTTCCCCGGCGGCAGATTAATTGACAAGAAAAGAATGAGTCCTTTCTTTTTGATGGACTATGGCGCTAAGATTGAATTCGGCCCTTCTGATGAGCCCAGGGGTGTAGGCGTGCATCCGCATGCAGGGTTTGAAACAGTTACCATTGCCTATCACGGCAGGATTGCCCACCACGACAGCGCCGGTCACAGCGGGATCATCGGCGAAGGCGATGTGCAATGGATGACCGCCGGCGCTGGTTTATTACACAAGGAGTACCATGAAGCCGGTTACAGCAAAACCGGCGGGCCCTTCCAGATGGTGCAGTTATGGGTGAACCTTCCTGCCAAATTCAAGAAAACAAAACCGAAGTACCAGGAGATCACGAATGCCTCCATGGGCCGGCATATCCTGGCCGACGGAAAAAGCTATGTGGAAGTGATCGCAGGTGAATACGATGGCACGAAAGGACCTGCCTTTACATTTACTCCCCTGCAGGTGTACAATGCCCGGCTGGTAAAAGGAGCTACGGTTACACTGAATTTAAATGCCCGGCACAATACCGGTTTACTGGTTATCGGGGGAAAAGCAGTTATCAATGGCAGTGAAGCAGCGACGGATCATTTTGTATTATTCAACAATGACGGAGAAGAAATAAAAATCGAAGCGGCTGAAGATACGATCCTCCTGGTAATATCCGGGGAACCAATCGATGAACCCATCGCGGCCTATGGCCCCTTCCTGATGAATACCTGGCCCGAAGTGGAACAGGCCATACAGGATGTGAATGCGGGAAAATTCGGTTACCTGGAGGATTAGTTAGTTGGCAGTTGTCAGTTGATAGTTGGCAGTGGACAAATAATTGACACAAATGCCGACTACAGACTACGGACTACCGACTACAGACTCCTAACTCCCCTACCCTGTCTTTTTTTCCATGAATTTCACCAAATTCTTTCTCGCATTCTGCTGAATTTTCCGTTTCATCCAGCCCATCCAGCCGAATAACTGGCCTTTCCAGCCCAGCGCCTGCCCGGCCCATTTGCTCAGGGGAAAGGCATCACTGTGCTCAATGATCTTGCCGTCTTTGAGCTTCATGAAGGCCTTGATCTGATTGACCACTTTACGGCCCGTTTGGGAGAAAGTATAAGTAGCAGTCCAGCTGCAGGTGGCATACTCCTCATCCAGCAACCGGATATCAGAGAAGGTAAGGGAGAAATCCCGGGCGTTCTTACAAAGCATTTCCCACATGCTTTTCGCCTCCTCCCCTCTCAACAGACCGAAAGCCGGATCGCTGAAAACAATATCATCACTGTAACAGGCATTCATCCCCTGGTGGTCCAGTTGCTGAAAGGCCGTGTAGAAACGGTTGATAATTTCCGCATTGGTTTGCATACTGTAAGTTGTTGCGTATGCTGTAAATTTAAAGGATCAAATTTACTTCCATGCGAAAAGTTACGGCCTCCCTGCTGCTGGTTTTCACGGTAATCACCGGGTCAGCCCAGTCTGTCAATATCATTCCCCAGCCTGTTTCCGTCAAACAACCCCGCATCGCGGCCCGGTTTCCGGTCACCCCGTCCACCCTGCTGGTGCTGGAAGGCAGCCACCTGGAGAACAGCGCCCGGTATCTCAACGAGTACCTGCA
>JBBIGW010000208.1:0-4599 GCA_037447355.1 Bacteroidia bacterium
TTTATGGCAAGGAAACAATTGACCGGGTATTGAATAAATTATAACTGTGTACTGGAATACGGTTACGCCCATACTGCAACAAGTATTAAGAGCCACGATGGAGTCACCACTGTTTGACCCGTTCCGCCTGGTTGGTGGCACTTCCCTTAGCCTGCAAATGGGACACCGGGTTTCAGTGGACATTGATCTTTTCACTGACTCAGAATATGGCACCATTGATTTTTATGCGATTGATGATTTCTTCCGCGCAAATTTTAATTATGTGGATACCAACAAAGGACTGCCGGTAGCCATGGGGAAATCCTGGTATGTCGGCTCCGGTGAGGATATTGTTAAAGTGGATATTTACTATACAGATCCATTCATCAGGCCCGAATACGAGAAAGAAGATATTCGCATGGCAGCCCGGGAAGATGTTGTAGCCATGAAACTGGAGGTGATTGGTAATGGAGGAAGGAAAAAAGACTTTTGGGATATTCATAGATTACATGATGACTATACGATCCCGCAAATGATAGCCCTTTACCTGGAACGCTATCCGTACAGCCACACGGGAGAAGAAATAAGAGCGGCAATAATAAATTTTGAGAAGGCTGAAAACGATTTCGATCCTGAATGCCTGTTAGGGAAACATTGGGAATTGATTAAGCTCGATTTTATTAATTGGTTAGCACCCTGACATCCTTACTCCACAGGAAATAAAAGAGATCGCCTTTTGAGACGATCTCTTTTATTTATGGGGGTCCCGGGCGGACCTGTCTACTCGCCTCACGGCGAAGAGGGCCGGACAGGCAGGTTCGAACTGCTGTTGGAGCTTTTACAACACTCTGCCTGTCCCTGAGGCGGATACAGGATCAATTCCTGGAAATAAAAAAGTCACCCATTATGGATGACTTTCTCTGTCTTTTCTGTCTTAAATAAAATCCCACCTTCGCTAAAGCTACGGAGGTCAAGGGAGGTCCCGAGCGGATTCGAACCGCTGTAGGAGCTTTTGCAGAGCTCTGCCTAGCCACTCGGCCACAGGACCTTCTTTCCGGGGATTCCTGCCTGTCCGCCTGAACGGCCGCAGGTCCCTTTTTTAAAACCGGTGCGAAAATAATGCATATTTTTGAAATGAGTTTATTTCCGTCATATTAAACCAGTTATATGAACCGAATCGCAGCATCTGAACTGATCATCAACGACCGGGGGGCGGTGTATCATCTTGATCTCCGGCCGGAAGAACTGGGCAATACGGTGGTCACGGTAGGCGACCCGGACCGGGTAGCCGAGGTTAGCAAATATTTTGACCGGGTGGAAATAAGAAGACAGCACCGCGAGTTTATCAGTCATACCGGCACTATCGGCAAGAAAAGGATCACGGTCCTCTCTTCCGGTATCGGCCCGGACAATATCGATATTGTACTGAACGAACTGGATGCCCTGGTCAATATTGATTTCAGTTCCCGGGAAATAAAAAAAGAACTGCAATCCCTGAACATTATCCGGCTTGGAACCTCCGGTGCCCTGCAGGATGATATCCCGGTGGACAGTTTTGTGGCCTCCACGCATGGGCTGGGCGTGGACAACCTGCTCAATTTTTACCGCCATGAACACAATGATGAGGAAAAACAGCTGTTGCATTCCTTCGTCACCCATACCCAGATCCATGGACAAACCGGGCACCCTTATATCAGCAGTTGCGCCGCGTCCCTGATCAAACATTTTGTACAGGATTTTCATCACGGAATAACGGTGACCTGCCCGGGCTTTTACGGCCCGCAGGGAAGGGTATTGCGCCTGGGGATCAGCAACCCGGAACTGATCAACCGGCTGACCGATTTCCGGTTTGGCCAGCACCGGATCACTAATTTTGAAATGGAAACCTCGGCCATCTACGGGTTGGGAAAATTGCTGGGACACAATTGCCTTGCCCTGAATGCCATCGTGGCCAACCGGGTGAAAAAGGAATTTTCCAAAGACGGGAAAGCCGCCGTGGAAAACCTGATCAAAAAATTTATTAACCAGTTTGCAGACCATATCTGATGCAGTTTCATTTTTATAAATACCAGGGCACGGGCAATGACTTTATCATCGCCGACAACCGGGGACAGGCCTATTCGGGTCTTACCACTGAGCAGATCCATACACTTTGCAACCGCCGTTTCGGGATCGGGGCCGACGGGCTGATGCTGCTGAACGAAAGAGAGGGCTTTGATTTTGAAATGAAATATTACAATGCCGACGGGAAAGAAGGCAGTATGTGCGGCAATGGCGGCCGCTGTATCACCAAGTTCGCCTATCACCTGGGCATCCACCGCGAAACCTATCATTTCCTGGCTACCGACGGACCGCATGAGGCCGAGATCGATATTGCAGGAATCGTTTCCCTGAAAATGAAAGACGTGGATCATATCCGGAAATTCCACAATGATTATATCCTGAACACCGGCTCTCCTCACTATATCAAACTGGTCAGTGATGTAATGGACCTGGATATTTATAAAAAAGGACATGAGATCCGGTACAGCCGGGAATTCGCTGACGAGGGTATCAACGTAAATTTTGTGGAGCAACTGGAGAATTCCAATAAAATAAAAGTCCGCACATACGAAAGAGGTGTTGAGGACGAGACCTACTCCTGCGGCACCGGTGTCACTGCGGCTGCCCTGGTCAGTTACCACAACGAAAATGGCTTCAATGATATTGAGGTCAGTACCCTGGGCGGCAACCTCTCCGTGGAATTTGACCGCAGCGAGGATGACAAGTACCATGATATCTGGCTTTGCGGTCCTGCCGAACGGGTCTTTGAAGGGACCCTTGAACTCAGCTAAACTCCGCTTTTGAATTTTTATATCCCCTCCCGGAAGATTTGACAGCAAATCTCCGCAAGCGGGCTTACCTTTGCGCCGGTCTATGATCCAGTATTTCAAACATACTAAGCAGCAAACCGTGGAAATTGACAGGCCCGAAAACGGCACCTGGGTCAATATCCTGCCCCCGCTCAAACAGGAAGAGTTTTACGAATTATCCGAAGGGCTGGACATCCCGATCGACTTCCTGACGGACTCACTGGATATCGATGAAAGAAGCCGGTTTGAAGAAGAAGACAATGTACGCCTGATCGTTATTAAAACACCGACCGAAAACAATTCCTTTAATGACAGCGACGCATTTTATATTACGATCCCCATCTGTATCATTCTGACGCATAACCAGCTCGTGACGGTGAATTCCTTTGAAAACCCGGCCATCAAAAAATTTCTGAACACCTTTCCCAACCGCAACCCGGAGAAAAAGAACCTGATGGTGCTGAAGATCTTTGAAAAGATCGTGCAGAATTTCATGGATCACCTGAAAGAAATCAACCAGCGCCGGAATATAGTGGAACAAAAACTCTATGCAGCCAGCGAAAACGAGCAACTGCTCCAGTTGATGCGGATCCAGAAAAGCCTGGTGTATTTTGTAACAGCCCTGCGTTCCAATGAAATGCTGATGATGAAACTGGAACGGACCAATTTCCTGGGACTGAATGAAGAAGAGAAAGAATTTCTGAATGACCTGATCGTGGATAATTCCCAGGCCCTGGAAATGGCGAACATCTATACCAATATCCTCAGCAGCACCCTGGATGCATTTGCCAGCATTATTGCCAATAACCAGAACCAGGTACTGAAAAGACTGGCCGTGATCACGATTGTCATGACTTTCCCGGTACTGATCGCGAGTTTGTTTGGCATGAATGTACCCAGCGGCTTTGAGAAATCCCCCTATGCCTTTTATATTGTCGCGCTCCTTTCACTTACCATTTCCGTGGCCATCGGCTGGCTCTTTCTCCGTAAAAAAATATTCTGAACGCTATGCACCGGTTCAATATCCGCATCTATGGATTGCTGATCAACGAGCAGCAACAGGTATTGGTCAGTGATGAACTGATCCGCGGAAGTTATATCACCAAATTCCCCGGTGGCGGGCTTGAATTCGGGGAAGGAACCCGGGAATGCCTGCAACGGGAGTTCATGGAAGAAATGAACCTGAAAGTGGATGTCGGGGAGCATATCTACACCACGGATTATTTCCAGCTATCGGCCTTTAACCCGGCGCACCAGATCATCTCCATCTATTATTTCGCCCATGCCCTGGAGGCCATAAAGGCGCCGCTCCGTGACAAACCTTTTGATTTTGATGAACTGCAACTCGCCGTTTACGAAGAAAAAAAAGAGATCGAAACCTTCCGGTTCATCAACTGGGAAGAGTTTTCCCCCGATCACCTGACGCTGCCGATCGATAAAATCGTCGCATCCCTCGTTAAGGAAAAACATTAATCTTCCATCGCTGCCTTCTTCATCACAGCCGCTTCTTCCTGTCCAAGGTAGTTTTCGATCCAGTTGTGGACCAGGTAGATCACCGGCGTAAGGACCAGGGCCACGATGAATTTATAAATATAGTTAACAACCCCCACCGCTATAAAAAGGTTAAAGGGCCAGACAAAATCATTGCCTGTCTGGTTGACCCTTGTACCCACGTAGAACGCAATAAATAAAACCACGAAGCTGTCGATGAACTGGGAGATCAGGGTGGAACCGGTGGCCCGGAGCCAGATCCTTTTCTCCCCGGTCA
>JBBIGW010000209.1:0-4573 GCA_037447355.1 Bacteroidia bacterium
GGGCTGAATGCGGATACTTCGGTCAAACGGATCAAAGGCGAAAGCCGCCCGGTCAACAGCCAGGACGGGCGTGCCCTCTTACTGGCCTCCCTCCTGATGGTGGATGCCGTGGTGCTGTTTGAGGAAGACACCCCGCTGGAACTGATCAAAACGGTTATGCCGGATGTGCTGGTAAAAGGCGGTGATTACACGGTGGAGCAGATCGCCGGCGCGAAAGAGGTCATAGCAAACGGGGGCAGGGTGGTCATCAACCCGATCCTCGAAGGATATTCCACCACCGCGCTGATCGCCAAAATGAAAGCGCACTGACCTACTGTATTTCCTGAAACTTAATATGCGCATCCTGGATGCTTTGGTAATTTTATACCCGATATGTTCTGTATATTAATTCCCTTCTATGCCTGATTCCGCCAAACGAAAAACCATTGCCAGGGATATCAGCTGGCTGTCATTCAATGCCCGTGTATTACAGGAAGCGGCGGATCCCACCGTGCCGCTGCGGGAACGGATCCGTTTCCTCGGCATCTTTTCCAATAATATGGATGAATTCTTCCGGGTACGCGTGGCCACCCTGAAACGGATGATCCAGTTTGGGAACAAGGCCCGGATGCACCTCGAGAATAACCCCCAGCAGATCATCGATGAAATACAGATGACGGTATTGAACCAGCAGGGCGAATTTAACCGGATATGGGAAGAGCTGCTGGCTGAACTGAACAAGCAAAAGATTTACCTGCGGAATGAAAAGGAACTGAGCCCCGCCCAGCAGCAGTTTGTAAGGAATTATTACGAGGAAGAAGTGAGTGCGGATATCATTCCCCTCATGATCGAGAATATCCCGGCATTTCCCATGCTGCGCGATAAATCCATTTATCTCGCCGTGGTCATGTGGAAAAAGGACAATGCCTTCCGGAAAAAATATGCGCTGATCGAGATTCCCAGCCGGATCTATGGCCGGTTTAAGATTCTCCCCTCCGCCAGGGAGGAACATGATATTATCCTGCTGGAAGATGTGATCCGCTTCAACCTCCCGGATATTTTCTCCTATTTCGGGTATGATCATTACCAGTCCCATATTTTCAAGGTGACCCGCGATGCGGAAATTGACCTGGATGATGACCTGTCCACCAGCATCATCCAGAAGATCGAAAAGGGCGTGAAGAACCGACGAAAGGGGAAACCCGTGCGCTTTGTGTACGACAAGGAAATGGACCCTGGATTACTGGAATACCTGGTGATGCGGCTCAACCTTTCACGGAAAGACAACCTGATCCCCGGCGGGCGGATCCACAATTTCCGTCACTTCATGGATTTCCCGGATGAGGTTTTCAAAGAAAAGAAACACCGGAACAGACCCTTTGATCACCCGGGTCTGACGGATCGCCGGGTCTCCGATGTGATCCTGGAAAAGGATGTACTGCTGCATTTCCCCTACCATTCCTTCCTGCCGCTGGTTGACTTGTTGCGGGAAGCGGCCATTGACCCGGATGTTACCATGATCAAAATCACCTGTTACCGGCTGGCGCAGCAATCCAAGATCATCAATGCGCTGATCAATGCCAAACGAAACGGGAAAGAAGTGGTGGTCATGATTGAACTGAGGGCCCGGTTTGAGGAGGAAGCCAATATTGAATGGAAGAACCGGCTGGAGGAAGAAGGTGTGAAAGTGCTGATGGAAATTCCTCACATGAAAGTACATTCAAAACTCTGCCTGATCCGTAAAAGAACAAAGGATAACAGCACCCTGCAATACGGGTTTGTAAGCACCGGTAACCTGAATGAAAAAACGGCCAGAATCTACGGAGACCATTGCCTGCTCACTTCCAACCAGAAGATCATGGCCGATGTGAACCGGATCTTTCATTTCCTGGAACAACCCAGGGCCGACCTCCATTTCCTGCGGGACTGCCGGTATGTGCTCCCCAGCCCTCATTTTGTGAAGAAAGAGATGATCCGCCTGATTGATGAAGAGATCAAACAGGCCAAAAAGAAAAAGCCCGCATCCATGATCCTGAAGATGAATTCCCTGTCGGATGAAACCATGATCGCCAAACTGGAGGAAGCCGCACGGGCCGGTGTACAGATCAAACTCATTGTCCGTGGCATCTTTTGTATGCTGTCGGAGAATAAAAAACACCTGAAGCCCATCCGGGCCATCAGCATTATTGATGAATACCTGGAACATGCGCGGGTGTGGGTATTTCACAACAAAGGCAAAGAGAAAGTTTACCTATCTTCGGCCGACTGGATGCTGCGAAACCTGGAACACCGGGTGGAAGCCACCTGCCCGGTCTGGAATAACGAACTGAAGCAGGAATTGATCGACATCCTCAATATCCAGCTGGAAGATAATGTGAAAGCAAGGTGGCTGGATAATGACCTGAACAATGAATATGTACACACAAGCAAAAAAAAGACCCGGTCGCAGGTAGAGACCTATCACTACCTTTATAAAAAAACCCTGACCCAACTTGAGACTGGCAGCCATTGATATCGGCAGTAATGCAGCAAGACTTTTGATTACAGATGTAATCGCTGGCCCCCAGGGAAGCACTGAATACATCAAAACCGTACTGGTGCGGGTTCCCCTTCGACTGGGTTTTGATGTATTCGACAAAGGCGAGATATCGCCCGGTAAAGTGGAAAAGATTATCAAAACCATTAAGTCCTACCGCCTGCTCCTCGATGTTTACGAAGTAAAACACGTTAAAGCCTGCGCCACATCCGCGATGCGGGACGCGCTGAATGCACCGGAGATCATCAAAAAAGTAAAAGAAGAAACCGGCCTGGCGATCGAGGTCATCAGCGGCGAACAGGAAGCCTCCCTCATCTATGAAAACCATATTGCGGAAAATATGGCGGAGGAAGAATCCTATCTCTATATTGATGTGGGCGGCGGCAGCACCGAACTGACTTTTTTCAGCGATGGAAAACTGGTTTTTAAAAAATCATTCAATATCGGTACCATCCGCCTGCTGAAGAACCAGGTGACTGAAGCAGGCTGGGATGAACTGAAGGAGTTTATCCGGAGTAAGACAAAGGGCTACCACCATGTCACGGCTATCGGGACCGGCGGGAATATCAATAAGGTATTCTCCCTGTCAAAACGAAAAGACGGCAAGCCCCTTTCACTGGACCTGCTCCGGGATTATTATAAGGAATTCAGTAACCTCTCTATGTCACAGCGGATCAGCCTCCATAAATTAAGGGAAGACCGGGCCGATGTGATCGTACCGGCCCTGCTAATATATATTAATATCATGCGCTGGGCCGATGCGGAAGAGATTTTCGTTCCCAAGATCGGCCTGGCCGATGGCTTGATCCATATCCTGCACGAGGAAGTCCGCCTCCATGAACTGGAAGTCTGACCTTTTTATCATTTTTAATGTTCAGCTATGTCAGTAAATAAAGAAGTAAAGCGGGTAACCACCCATACGTTGCAAAAGATGAAGGCCGCGGGTGAGAAAATTTCCATGCTGACGGCTTATGATTATTCATTTGCCCGGATTCTTGATGGAGCCGGCGTGGAGGTGGTCCTTGTCGGGGACTCCGCCTCCAATGTAATGGCCGGGCATGAGACCACGCTTCCCATCACGCTGGACCAGATGATCTACCATGCTTCTTCCGTGATCCGGGGTATTGAGCGTTGTTTTGTGGTAGTGGATATGCCCTTTGGTTCTTACCAGTCGAATTCAGAAATAGCCCTCGCTTCCGCGGTCCGCATTATGAAAGAAACAGGAGCCCATGCGGTAAAAATGGAAGGCGGTGAGGAAGTGACCGACTCCATAAAAAAGATCGTATCGGCCGGTATCCCGGTGATGGGTCACCTGGGACTGATCCCCCAGTCCATCTATAAATTCGGAACCTATGAAGTCAGGGCTAAAGAGGAGAAAGAAGCAGTTAAACTGAGAAAGGACGCCCTCTTACTCCAGGAAGCCGGTTGTTTTGCTATAGTACTGGAAAAGATTCCTGCGGGTCTGGCTGCTGAAGTATCCGCTAAACTGGCTATTCCCACGATTGGTATCGGCGCCGGGAATGGGTGTGACGGGCAGGTGCTGGTCATGCACGATATGCTGGGTATCAATACTGAATTCAAACCCCGGTTCTTGCGGCAATACCTCAATATTCATGAACAGGCCACGAGGGCGGTACAGCAATATATTAACGATGTAAAAGCGGGTGATTTCCCCAATACACAGGAACAATACTGAATTTTGTAATGGTTCTGTCATACCCGCAGCAGGTGAATGACGGTTTACATGGCCTCCCCTATTTTTGCGGCAAAACCAACGAATGAAACTTTTCCCAGTATTCCTGTTGCATATTGTATGCTTCCTTTCTTTCCGGGTTGCCGCGCAGGACAGTACAGTCCTTCTCGATAATGTGGTCGTTACGGCCAACCAGGCGGTTCAGCAACAGAAAGAAAGCGGCCGGAATATTCTTTCGATAAAAGGAACTGCCTTTTCCACATTACCGGTGCACTCCGTGGATGATTTACTGCGTTACCTTCCGGGTATCGAGGTACAGCAAAGAGGCCCGCAGGGTTCGCAAAGTGATATCACGGTCCGGGGCG
>JBBIGW010000210.1:0-4572 GCA_037447355.1 Bacteroidia bacterium
GGGGCATTCCGGCCGGCAAGGCCGTCATTTCTGAAAAGGACAAATTGCTACCCCCGTTGTCCGGCTGTAAAAACAGTTTTGTATATAATCAATAATGAATACAAAGCCTGTCATACTGGTAACCGGTGCCAATGGCCAGTTAGGCAAGGAACTGAAACGACTGGAACCTGCTTTCCCGGATTTCAAATTCATTTTTTTATCCAGGGAAGACCTGCCCATCCATCATTTTGAACTGGTCCGTAATTTTTTTAAAGGCTACCGGCCGCAGTACCTGGTCAACTGTGCCGCCTACACGGCGGTTGACAGGGCCGAATCGGAAAAAGACCTGGCTTTCCAGGTGAATGGAGAATCCGTGGGGGTACTGGCCGCTGTTTGTAAGGAATACAATGCACGGTTCATTCATATTTCCACGGACTATGTTTTTGACGGGAACGGGAAGACCCCTTATACAACCGGTTCTCCCACCCATCCGCAAAGTGTTTATGGCGCTTCCAAACTGGAAGGAGAGCGGCAAGTCCTGTTATACAATCCCGGGTCCATTATCATCCGCACTTCCTGGGTTTATTCTGAATTCGGAAAGAATTTTGTAAAAACCATACTTCGCCTGCTGGGTGAAAAGGAAGAACTGAATGTGGTAAACGACCAGGTTGGTTCCCCGACTTATGCAGCGGACCTGGCCCGGGTTATACTGGATATTATAGCATCGGGTAAATGGATCCCCGGTATCTATCATTACTGCAATGAAGGAGTCATCAGCTGGTATGATTTTGCTGTAGCGATTAAAGAACTCAAGGGAAGCAATTGCCGGATCCACCCTGTTTCTTCGGCGCAATATCCCATGGCGGCCAAAAGACCCGCTTATTCCGTGCTGGATACTTCTAAACTCAGGGAGACCTATTCCACCGGTTTCAGGAACTGGAAGGAAAGCCTTGCTGCCTGTATGGCACGGTTATAACCCCCTCCTTTGCCCTTTATTTATTTAGTCGCCCCTTAAAAACGCTGTAATCCACACTGGTAGATAGTTTGGGTAAAACTTATAGTGAATAAATCTGCAAGAAAATAGCAAATTGCTATTGAAACCTTGCAGATTTATTTTATGCTAAACAAATCAAAAGACAAGGGCCAATTGGGGTTTTACAGCAGTTTTGAAGAACAGTTGAGCCATCGTCATCCGCTGTATATTTTAGCGGGTAAAATCAACTGGCAATTATTTGAAGACAGTTTTTCACTGCTGTATCATAGCCAAACAGGCCGACCGGCCAAACCGATACGGCTGATGGTATCGTTATTAATATTGAAGCATGTCCGCAACCTCAGTGACGAGAGTGTGGTGGAGCAGTGGGCAGAGAATAGTTATTACCAGTACTTCAGTGGGGAAAAGATGTTTGCCTGTGATGGGCCTTGTGAAGCTTCGGAGCTGGTACACTTCCGCCACCGTATTGGGGAGAAAGGTATTGAGCTCATACTGCAGGAAAGTATCCGGGTAAATGGTGATGACAGCCAGGATCCGCATGTAAGTGTGGACACCACGGTGCAAGAGAAAAACATTACTTATCCAACTGATGACAAGCTGTTCAAAAAAATAATCAGGAAGTGCAAGGGGATAACAGAGCAGGAGCAATTACCACTCAGACAGAGCTATGCTCGTACCCTAAAGAAATTAAGCATTAATCAACGCTTCCGTAATCATCCCACAAACCAACATAAGGCCAGAAAGGCAGACCGGAAAGTAAAAACCATCGCAGGACGATTGGTAAGAGAACTGGCACGGAACCTGCCTGCGGGGAGTAAATATCAGGCTGAGCTGGAGTTGTTCAAAAAGGTATTGGCGCAAAAAAGAAATGACAGTAATAAAATTTATTCTTTACATGAACCCGAAGTACAATGTATCTCCAAAGGCAAAGAGCATAAGAAGTACGAGTTTGGCAACAAGGTATCTGTCGTGTATACACAAAAAACAGGAGTAATAGTTGGAGCCCTTGGCTTTAGAAACGAATATGACGGCCACACTCTGGCACCATCACTGGAGCAAACAAACAGGCTAACCGGCCAATCCCCGCAAACGGCTACCGTTGACAGGGGGTATAAAGGAAAAAGCAAAATAGGAGAAACAATTATACAAATACCAAAGCCATTTAATGATAAAACACATAGCAAATACCGTCAAAATAAACTGAAGAAATGTTTTGGCCGCAGGGCAGCTATAGAACCCGTCATCAGCCATCTGAAATCTGATTACAGGTTAAGCCGAAATTTTTACAAGGGTATTACCGGTGACAATATCAATGTGATGCTCAGTGCAGCCGCCTTCAACTTTAAAAGAATGATGAATACCTGGAAAGGTGTTTTTTGCAGCTTTTTAAAAAACTATTTTCGGCCCTTATATTACTGCCACAACGAATTATTAATCCCTTTGAAAGGCTTAAATTGAGTTTTTAAGGGGCAACTAATTATTTTTCTTTTTTAGCAAGGAATTTGCTAGTCTGTCTACAGCCACGATCCATCCGCCTTATTCATTAAAATCAATGATATGAAAAAGGCCCTCTTCATTATTGGATTTTTGTACCCGGCCCTTGCCCCGGCCCAATTGAAAACCACCCCGGTCTGTCCGGAATTTGCAGTGGATATCCTGGACGGACGGATCGGCGACATCGATCCCCGGTCAACCCTGGGCCAGGTAAAAGCCAAATTTCCCTGTTTCACCAGTGCAGTACCCGAAACAGATTCCGCCCGCTGTGGCGGAGGAGTCTTTTATAAAGACAAGGATATTTATTTCTATACCGGCAGAAATTATGTGGAGATCGGCCCTGCTTTCAAAGGAAAACTCAGTGTGCCCCTGATGGGAGCCTCCCGTGGCAGTTTCTTTAAAATTCTTGGCAACCCAATGATCAAAGATGTAAGCTGGGATGCGTACCAGACTGCCTACGGAATCCTCTTGCTTTATTTCAGCAAGACCGGTAAGGTCAACCGGATCCGGTTCAGCACCGAATCAGCCGGGGCGATCCGGTTATGTGAGTAAGGAATCAGGTGTCAGGTGTCGGGTGTCGGGTGTCGGGTGTCAGCAGAGACCGTGGACTGTGGACCGTGGACCTTCGACTACCAACTATCCCTGTTTCCGTAAATATTTTGTCAATATCACAATCTGCTGTCCTTCGATCCGGCCTTCAATTTGTTCGGTATTGTTGGGAACCAGGCGGATATTCCGTACCACGGTACCGACTTTGGCATTGACCGCAGAACCTTTTACATCGAGTGATTTGGTAAGCACTACATTGTCCCCGTGCTGAAGAATAGCACCATAGCAATCCTTGTGCAGGTCAACCGAACTGTCATTTTCATGATCACCGGTGGCTTTGGCCCAGTTGAGCTTTTCATCATCGAGGTACAGCATTTCGAGCTGCTCGGCCGCCCAGCTTTCATTGCGCAAACGGTTCAGCATCCGCCAGGCCATCACCTGGACGGCGGGCACTTCACTCCACATACTGGTAGACAGGCATTGCCAGTGGGCGCTGTCCAGCTCTTCTTTCTTTTCGATCTGGGCCAGGCATTTGGGACAAAGCAATACGGCATCGGCCATATTACCGGTGGCCGGGGGCACTTCATATATTTTCAGCTTTTCAGTAGCCGCACATAATTCACATTGGTTGTTGCTTCGCTGGGCCAGTAATTCGTCCTGTTTCATGATGTTTCCGGTTTCAATTTGGCCGCAAAGGTAATAAAAACAAGTGGCTTGTCCATGGGTAAAAAGGCAGTAATGCCAATGCAAACCTGATATATACAGACACCCAGTCAGTAAAAAAGAGAAATAACCGCCTCAGATTGCCTGGCTGGTCCATTCATTGTTTACGGTTCTCAGGATATGCAACGGGTTCGCATTCTTCAGTTCTTCCGGCAATAATTCATCGGGCCAGTTCTGGAAAGCCAGTGGCCGGGCAAAACGCCTGATGGCATCGGCTCCTACTGCACCGAATCTTGCATCTGTGCTGGCAGGGAAAGGCCCGCCATGCTGCATACTCAGACAGACTTCCACCCCGGTGGGTACCCCGTTCAGGATGAAACGGCCGCAAATATTTTTTACAGCTTCCACCAATTCATCATTATTCCTTATATCTGCGGGAGAAGCCATCAGGGTGGCCGTCAGTTGCCCTTCGAGCTGCCGGGCCACCTGCAGCATTTCCTGCTGATCCGTGCAGCGGACCACGAGGGAATAAGGTCCGAATACTTCTTTATGCAGGAGCGGATTGCGAAGAAAGGTTTTTCCATCAACCGTTGCAATGGTCGGCAATCCGGTCCGCTGACTCTCCCCCGCATCATCAGCGAGTAATGATTCCGCCACGAGGTGCACATTTTCCTGCATCAATGCCTCTTCCCGCTTATTGGCAAAAGCATCCGCGATTCCCTGGTGCAGCATGATCCCCGGCAGGGTTTGCTGAATGGCTTTGCCCAGGTCATGTACAAAGGATTGCAGGGAATCCGATTCAATACCGATGATCAAACCAGGATTCGTGCAAAACTGTCCCACGCCCAGCGTAATGGATGCCGCATACTGGTTAGCAATTTCATTGGCCGATT
>JBBIGW010000211.1:0-4488 GCA_037447355.1 Bacteroidia bacterium
GTTCCAGAATCTCCGCTTTGCTGCGGAACTTCCGGTTCTTCCGGGTTGAATTTTCTCCCATATTTTTTTGCAGCTAAACTAAATAGCTAACTTGGACTGGGAAAGATGTACTTAGCCGGAGGGTTACGTTTCCTGTAAGTGCAGGTTTTGACGGGCCTGAGCCGCAGGCTCAGGCCAGCTTTCTTAGATTTGTAATTTTCATATTTTTAAGAAGGGGAAAAAACACTACGGACAGCGGGGAATGACATTCACATGCAAGATGAATATGATAAAGGAATTACTAAATGGACAGACTATTTTAAATAGTTGGGAAAAGATAATTTATGCTTGGATTATACTATAGAATTTGGGTCGATTGTATTCAGCGAGCCAAATCGCAACCAGCGAATTTAAATAATTGGAAAACCGGCAGCCTGATTTTAATGACAATCTCCATGTCGATGAACATGCTTTTAATATCTACAATTCTTGAGCGATATATATTGCACACCTATTTTTATAAAATTGAGATACTGGGTGTGCCAAATTATTTAAATAATGTTCTAATATTTATTTTACTATATATAGCGCCATGTTATTTGATAAATATTTTGCTTGTTTTTAGAAACAACAAGTATAAGCTACTTATAAAGAAATATCCCTATTATAATGGGAAACTGTTTATTACTTATTTTGTAACATCACTTGTACTTCCGGTTGTACTTTTATGGGCTGCGATCATCCTAAATTTTTTTAAGGTATGATGCAAACCCGGATGTTCTGCTGACCGAAGTGTTCCAGTATCTTCAACCTTAAGGTTGCTGGCCTGCGTCTGCGACCATAGCTGTTCGAAACATGAGGCTTAATTTTCTTCAAAGCCGGGTCTGGCACAGCCGACCCGGCGTGTTATGAGGCCGGGTGCCTTAGTCTTCATCTGTGTCAGCTTTCGGGAGTACTACATTCAATGCGGCTGTACTTGTCCAATTTACAAGAAAAGAGTTACCTCTTTTTGAGATAAGCCTTTATTTATTGGATACTGCCAAACTGCCTACCGGACAGGCAGGCTAACAACTGCCAACTGACATCTGTCAACTAACAACCTGCCTACCGGACAGGCAGGCTGTCAACTGACCACTAGTGTTGTCCCAATATCAGTACCAGCGCATAAATAATTCCCGGCAACCAGCCCAGCAAGGTCAGGATCAGGCTGATCCAGAAACGATTGTTAATCTCGCCTTCGTATAAGTAAACGGCCAGCGGCGGGAGGAGGATGGCCAGTATCACGAGCAGCACCGTATCGGTATCCGCTTCTTTTCCGGCTTTTTGGGCCGCCCTGAAAGCACGAAGTTCTTTTTTTACTTCCTTGATACGCCCGCGCTTTTCTTTACGCGACAGGCTGTTGAATTCATCCACTGCCGCTTTTACTTTGGCCGGATCGGGTTCAGCCGTTGCCGTAACAGGAACCACCACCGCGGCCCTGGCGGGTAAAGATGCAGTGCCGGTTACCAATATAGCCAGGAGGAAAAGTACATAAGGTCTCATAAGTAAAGAATTTAAGGATTAAATAGCACTAAAAATATGCCGGAATCGTAAAAATAATCCCGCACGGGGCGGGACTACCAAATATATACAACCGGGAACAATTATTACATGATATCCATGGCTTTCACAAAAGAAGTGGTCACAAAGGGCAGGGTCAGAGTCAGCCATTCATTGTGGGTAATGATCATATAAACCAATAAGGCTGCACTGGCCAGGAAACCCAGCCACCAGAGACCTGTATACTTTTTTGATTGCTCCATTTCTTTAAAATTTTACGCAAAAATAAGGGCTGGGCCTGAATCAAAAAACCGTTTTTTCCCGGCCGTCAATCCTTTTCCTGAACTGCAGGGGAACAGACAGAAAGACCCCCGCTAAAGCCAATATCCATTTAAGCAAAACGATGGTATGATACAGGCCGAAATCATCCCCGATTACCGGTTCTGATAACCAGGAAAGTAAATACAGGTTTTCACGAATATCACAGGCAAAAGCCAGGCCCTGGAGGACCGCCAGTACCTGCAGCAACTGCCGGATAAAACGGCTACTGACCCGATACCGGGCCATCATGCAAAGGGAGGCGATCCCGGTGTACGCCCCGGCCATAAAGACGAAATCAAAATAAAGGTGATAGGAGAGGATGGTTTTGACCTTCTCATCCAGTTGGCTGAAAATCTCCATGATCCTGGCCTTATCATACGATATTTCCAGCCCGATAATGGTAAAAACAGAATCATGCAACCGGAAATCGGCTTCCATCCACTTCATGCAAAAAGCCGTTCCCAGGAAGAGACCGAGGCAGAACAAAAAAATCCGGTTCCATCCTTTATAGCTTAAAATCATATGATTGTACACCGTTTTTTATAAAAATACCCTGAATTTCTGATGTTTAATGCTGATTTTAACTACTTTCGTTATAATGTGTTGAGATAACACAATAATTTGTTTTCAGAACTCCAGATCTAACGATTGTGATAAAGTTACAGTTTTACTTACGGTTTCATACCCGGTATGGGCAGAGTCTCCATATAACAGGTAATATTGATGAGTTAGGCAACAATGATACAGACAAAGCTGTCAGCCTGAACTACCTGAATGATGAATACTGGCATATCACCCTTGAAATAAACAGGGAGACCGCCCCCTCCAAAATCAGGTACAAATATTTTCTGAAGAATGAGGACGGTGAACGGATCCACGAATGGGGAAATGACCGTCTCATCTCCTCCCTGCACAAGGACACGGAAGAAGTACAGGTCACCGATACCTGGAATCATGCGGGTGAATATGAAAATGCTTTTTTCACCGCCCCCTTCAATGATGTCCTGCTCAAAGGGGAACATACAAAAGGCAAAGCAGGTTCGGATAAACAGCACACCCATATTTTTCGTATAAAAGCTCCGCTGCTAAAAAAGAATGAAGTAATCGTTCTCTGTGGCGCCGGTGAAAGACTGAAGGACTGGTCAGAAACGGACCCGCTGATGCTGGAAAGAAAGAACGACTGGTGGGAACTGCGCCTGGATCTTTCCGGTACGGGTTTCCCGGCGGCTTATAAATACGCCGTTTATAACCTGAAAGAAAATCGGCTGATCCGGTTTGAAAGCGGGAACAACCGGCTGCTGATCGCCGAAGCCGGCAGTCATAAGATATCGATCCTGCATGATGGTTTTGCCCGTTTGCCCAATGACACCTGGAAAGGGGCGGGCCTGGCCATACCGGTATTCAGCCTGCGCAGCAAAAACAGTTTTGGGGTGGGCGAATTCAACGATATCAAATTACTGGTTGACTGGTCGGCTATCACGGGATTAAAACTGATCCAGCTCTTACCCGTCAATGATACCACGGCCACCCATAGCTGGCTGGATTCCTATCCCTATGCCGCCATTTCCGCCTTCGCACTCCATCCCCTGTTTATCAACCTGCCGAAAGTGGCGGGTAAGGAATATACCGCACTATTAGGCAACCTGAAGAAAAAACAAAAAGAACTGAATGAATTGCCGGTGGTGGATTATGAGGCCGTCATGAAATTCAAAACCTCGGCGCTGAAAGAATTGTACGAAGTGATGGGGGAGGATTGCAGAAGCACGGACGATTACCGGAAATTCTATAAAGCCAATAAGCACTGGCTACAGCCCTATGCCGCCTTCTGCTATTTCAGGGATACATACGGCACTTCTCATTTCAGTGAATGGGAGGCCAGCAGTACCTATGATAAAACTGCGATCGAGGGCCTCTTTATGACCGGGAACCCCGTTTCCCGCCAGTTGGGCCTGTACTGTTTTATCCAGTACCACCTGCACCTGCAATTGCAGGAAGCCGTGGATTATGCCCATAAAAAAGGGATTGTACTGAAAGGGGATATTCCCATTGGTATCTACCGGCACGGCTGCGATGCCTGGGTGGCCCCTGATTTATACAATATGGACTGGCAGGCCGGCGCGCCACCGGATGATTTCGCGGCGGTGGGACAGAACTGGGGCTTCCCCACGTATAACTGGAAGCGCATGCAGGAAGATGGTTTTGCCTGGTGGAAGCAGCGCTTCGAACAAATGAGTCACTATTTTGACGCTTTCCGCATTGATCATATTTTGGGTTTCTTCCGGATCTGGAGTATTCCCGCTCATGCCCTGCAGGGGATCATGGGGCGTTTTGTCCCCTGCCTGCCGATTCATATCAATGAGTTCGGGGAGCAGGGTATCTGGTTCGATTACCAGCGGTATTGCCGCCCCTTTATCATCGATGAAGTGCTCTATGAGATTTTTGGCGACCGAACCGGAATGGTAAAGGAAAATTACCTGCAGCCCAATGAATTTGGCAGCCTGGACCTGGCGCCCGCCTTCGCCACCCAGGTACAGATAGAAGCCCATTTTGCAGGACTGGAACCGACCGCAGAAAATGAATGGCTGAAACAGGGTTTATTCGACCTGGTTTCCAATGTGCTCTTTTTTGAAGAGCCCGGTTCACAGGGAC
>JBBIGW010000212.1:0-4481 GCA_037447355.1 Bacteroidia bacterium
CAGAGTTAGTCCTACAGGTTTCGGGGGGAGGAGATAAAGAAACTTTTGGAATTTGACAATGTCCCAATGAATTAATTAGCCAATTTGCCGATCTATCGATTAGCCGATGAGGGGAGTCAGTATAACAGAATTAGTCTTTCAGGATTCGATACTTCCAGACTTCCCGACTTTCCCGACTTACCGACTTTCCCGACTTTCCCGACTTCCGGACTTCCCGACTTCCGGACCATTCATCCATTCGCGCCCTCTTTAACTCTTTTTCACCCTTTACTCTTAGCCCAACTATTAAAAATCCCGAAGCCGGAACGAAAACAACTCAGTATCCCGGACTCTGAACGTTGAAGCCGGCTCCTCAGAACATCAATTGCCTAATTGTTCTTCCCCTTATCTTTGCCCTTCGTAAAACAAAAAATGGCCCTATTCGATTTTTTTAACAGGCGGAATACGGATCCCCAGGGAGAAATGACCTTTATTGATCACCTGGAGGCGCTGCGCTGGCATCTCGTCCGCTCCGTGATCGCAGTGGTGATCGGGGCCGTTATCGTACTGATCTTTTCCCGGGAAATCGTGGATGATATCCTGATGGCCCCCACAAGGGCTGATTTCATTTCTTCCCGCTGGCTTTGCAGCCTGGGGCGGCATATCGGCATCGGGCAAACCCTGTGTTTTCCTCCCGTGAATGCCCAATTCCTCGAAAATACCATGACCGGGCAGTTTATCTCTTATTTCACCCTCGGTTTTATAGGCGGATTTATTATAGCTTTCCCTTATATCTTCTGGGAGTTCTGGAAATTTGTCAAGCCTGCCCTCTCTGAAAAAGAGCTGAAGAAAACCCGCGGGGTCATTTTTTGGGTTTCGCTCTTATTCTTTACCGGGGTGGCTTTCGGGTATTTTATCCTCACCCCCTTCATGGTTAATTTCTATTTTAATTTCAAGCTGAGTTCCCAGATCGTGATCATGCCCTCGTTTTCCGACTACCTGGAAAACCTGATCTATACCACGGTGGGGATCGGGGTTCTGTTCCAGATGCCCCTGCTGGTCATGGTCCTGGCCCGGATCGGGATCGTAACTGCTAACTTCCTTCGCAAATACCGCCGCCATGCCTTTGTTATCATTGTCATTGCGGCCGCCATTATCACCCCTTCCACGGATCCCTTCAGTCTCACGATCGTGACCATCCCGCTTTACCTGCTTTTCGAAGCCAGCATCATGGTGGCAGCACGGATTAATAAGCAGCAGGAGAAAGAAGCCAAAGAATGGAGCTGATAAAAGTCGGGGCTTTCCTGTTCTAAGTCATAAGCCGAAAACCGGAGATCAGTACCTTTGTTCCGGCCTTGAATTTGTATAAATCACATTAAATGTTCATTCATGCATTCCCCTTTCGATCTCCAAAAGCCCATTGCGATCGGCAGCGACCATGCCGGTTTTAAATACAAGGAACAGCTGATTTCTTTCCTCGAGGGAAAAGGATTGTCTTTCACTGATTTCGGAACCCATAGTTCCGAATCCGTGGATTATCCTGATTTTGCCCACCCGGTTGCCTCCGCCGTTGAAAAAGGCGAGGCCGCCTTCGGTATCCTTATTTGCGGCAGTGCCAATGGGGTGGCGATCACCGCCAACAAACACCAGGGTATACGGGCTGCGATTTGCTGGGGAGAAGAATTGTCACAGCTGGCCCGGGCCCATAATAACGCCAATATCATCTGTATCCCGGCCCGTTTTGTACGGGAAGGCGACGCGGAGAAAATGGTGGCCCATTTTATGACCACTGAATTTGAAGGCGGCCGTCATGCCGCCAGGGTGAATAAAATATCCTGCGCCTGATTTCCGCCGGTCATCCTTATTTTATCCCTTCCATTACCGGAAGGGATTATTTTTACCGGCGCACATCAACCACTTTACTATGCTTAAGAAATTATTTGCCTGTGCCTTGCTCAGTCTCCCCTTGCTGGCCCCTGCACAAAAAAAGGATAAGAACGCCGTGAAAGCTGCCAGCTCCATTACGGTGGAAGATCTTAAAAAACACCTGTATGTGATCGCCGGTAAAGAAATGGAAGGGCGGAATACGCCTTCCCCGGGACTTGAAAAGGCTGCCGATTATATCGAATCCCATTTTAAATCATTGGGACTGGCCCCCGGTAATAACGGTAGTTACCGTCAATATTACCCCCTGTACAAGGACTCTATGCTCAGCGTTTCCTTAAAGATCAATGGTACAGCCCTGGAACCGGATAAGGATTTCCAGGCCCAGGCCAGCAACTATGCGGCTGCCATGCGTTTTTCCGAAGTGGTTTTCGCAGGTTACGGGATCAGTGATGGGGACAAAAGAGATGATTACAAGGACCTCAGGGTGGGGGGTAAACTGGTGCTGATCCTGGATGGAACCCCCGCGGATTACAAACCAATCCAAAGCGGCTTTGCCTCACCCGCCAGTTCTTTTGGTAAAATGAATGCCGCTATGAACAAGGGGGCTGCCGGTTTGCTGATCATCTATACCAATTTTCCCCGCAGGGCCATGAATACCACCAGCAACTGGAGCCTCAACGGGTACAAGGCGGCGCAAACACCCTTTACTTTCAGCATTTCGGCTGAAGCGGCCGGGAAGATCCTGGGAGAGGATGGAAAGACCCTGGTTGATAAAATAAAAAGCGGTGCCCTGGCTTACAAAAATTATCCTGCCGAGATAGATATGGAATATGCCAGGACCTCCAAAACCTCAAAAGCCGGGAATGTCATTGGGGTGCTGGAAGGCACCGACCTGAAAGACGAATACGTATTTATCACCGCTCACTTCGATCACCTGGGTATGCGGGACACCGTGATTTACTATGGAGCCGATGATGATGGTTCCGGGACCACCGGGGTACTGGAAATTGCAGAGGCCTTTGTAAAAGCCAAACAGGCCGGGCATGGACCGCGCCGGACCATTGTCTTTATGACCGTCAGCGGGGAAGAAAAAGGATTATGGGGCTCGGGGTATTATAATAATCACCCACTCTTTCCGCAGGATAGAACCACGGTGGACCTGAATATTGATATGATCGGGCGCAGTGATGCCAGCCGCAAACAGGGTGACTCCACCAATTATGTGTACGTGGTGGGAGATGATAAGATCAGCAGCGACCTGAAACCCATCAGTGAGGCAGTGAATAAACTGTACAGCAGGATGGAGCTGGATTACAAATTCAATGACCCAAAGGATCCGAACCGGATTTATTTCCGTAGCGACCATTATAATTTCGCCCAGAAAGGGATCCCGATCATTTTCTACTATGATGGCATGCTGGGTGCGGATTACCACCGGCCCACGGATACGCCCGACAAGATCCAATATGAGCTTTTTGCCAAAAGAGCCAGGCTGATCTTTCATACCGCATGGGAAATGGCGAACCGGGATGCGCTGCTGAAACGGGATATAAAGCTTGAAATCCCCAGCCGGGGATTCTGATGATAGAAAGGCTGTCCCGCGGGCAGTCTTTTTTTGTTAAGGATATTCAGGGATTTGCTTGCCAGGAACGTATTTCCCGTTCATGAGTACAACGCCCCTCAGAAGAAACCCCGAACTACCTGCTGATTTAGCACGGATCAGTTGAAAATGAATAATATCCTGGAACCTTTCCCTATATTTATCTGCAAAACAACTCCTATGCAGCAAAATTCACAGGAAGAAAATATTGTATCCGGACTGTACGACAATTACCAGGAAACACAAAAGGAGATCCTGGAAATTGAACTCCGCAAAACACGTACTAAACTGTTCACCCTGTCAGCAGTCGTCTTTGGATCTGACCTGCTTGCCCTGGTAGCCACCGATGCCCTGAATATTTCCACCCTGATCGTGATCCTGGTTATTCCGGTCCTGTTATTGGGCTTAGGCTTCCTGGCAGGCAAAGAGCCCCTGTTGTCCATGATCATCGCCGCAGTGGTAATCGGGGGCATCTGGGTATATGCCGCGATTGTAACCGGTGGCATGGCCGCTATCAGCGGGTGGCTGGTCAAGGCGATCATTGTGTACCTGGCCATAGCGGGCTTCCAGAGTGCGGTAGAAGCACAAAAAATTAAAAAGGAGCTGAAAGGCTGATAAAAAAGCAGCCGGCAAAAAGTGTTTTTTTAAACCTTTTGCAACTTCCGGGGTCTTTCTCCTGTCATACCTGTACGATGTACAAAGATTATTGGAGATTTTGATCCCTACCTTCTTTATAGTCAGAACCCCGTAGCAGTTTCCTGCTCCGGGGTTCTTTCATTCTTATCATTTTCTTTTATTACCAGCCCAGTACCCAGGCAAAGATCAGCGGGGCCACAATGGTCGCATCGCTTTCCACGATAAATTTGGGTGTGTTCACATCCAGTTTACCCCAGGTGATTTTTTCATTGGGCACCGCCCCTGAATAAGAACCATAAGAAGTGGTGGAATCACTGATCTGGCAGAAATAACTCCAGAACGGCACATCATGCCATTCCAGGTCCTGGTACATCATCGG
>JBBIGW010000213.1:0-4467 GCA_037447355.1 Bacteroidia bacterium
CCACTCCCCCGGTCCTGGGGTCCAGGTAATGACTTACTATTTTTTTAACAGACTCTTTGTTGAGCAGGGTATTGGCATCTGAGAAAATTACAACCGGGGTGCTGACAAACTGCATGGCCCGGTGAATGGCGGCCACTTTCCCTTCCCGCCGGTCTTCGTGCAGGTGGATGATCCGCGGTTGCTTTTTGATTATTTCAGCTGTGCGGTCCGTAGATCCATCCGTAATAAAGATCAGGGTTAACGCGGAGGGCGGGTAATCGAGTTCAAGGCAATTGGCGATCTTTTCCCCGATACAGGACTCTTCATTAAATGCCGCAATAACAAGAGACACCGGAATCAGGGGAGAATCAGCAGTCGCCCGGGACCGGTAAGCTCTTTTAAATTTTGTCAGCACCCATGCAATAACCGCATACCCGGCATACGTATAAAATACGAGGAGGATACTGACCAGCAGGAAAATTTTCAACCAATACATGATTCAGGATTCGGTGGTTCGATAAGGGAACAAAATAACACCTTTCACCAGTTAAAAAGAATTCCCGGGAGAGTTTTTGTGATTCCGGCTGGATGGACGTCTGCCGGAAGGGCTTTGCGGCTGAATTTACGTACTGGAATTCACATGCACTCTTTCATTTCTTTTGGGCAGCAGGTAAAGGAGTAATAAAGACAGATGTCCCGGCAAGCGGGGGTGACAGGCGATCGGCCCTGTTCCTGGTACAGTACATCGCTATCCCTCAGCACCCGGCCCGGCTACATTGAGCGAAGGGCTGATCCCGGGGACCTGAATTCTCCGGGGAGATTTATCCATATTCATCCCCCGGGATAGTATATACTGGCTTTTCTCCAGAACTTCCGGCAGCTTTTTCTTCATTCATAAATAGTGGAAACCCATAGACGTTCCCGGATTTTTACGCAGCATTTATATGCGGTATCCGCAGCGAGATTGATTTAAGTTAAAAAGGACCGGGCATACGGGCGATATATTATTTGATTTTAGTCAAAATTCCGGGGACAGCAGTCATTTGTTAATATCTGCCGGCTCATTTTCCGCCGGAATTGTGAATCGCTCTTATATTCCTGTTTTCATTGGGGAATTCGTAGAAAAATCAGGCTAAAACTTAAACGGGAAAACCTTCGTTCTGTGTTTTCCACAGATTTCAGTCAATTATCCAGTATTATGTGCATTAGTTTTTTTCAGGCAGTTTTCATTTTGGATTAATTTTTGCAAATAATTGAAAACTTCTTTCCGGCCGCCAACCAGTAAGAGTTTTTTACAATTCAAGGTTCGTAAAAGTCCCTAAATAGTAGTTTTTTTTCATGTTTAATTATCCTACTGAATTTTCCTTTACTAATTTGCACATGAAATCCAATAATTCCTACAAAGATGAATCCTACCCTTCGTTACCTGATTAGAGGCATTTCCCTCCTGCCTGCATTTTTTTTCCTGTCCATTTTCCCTACCAGGGCTCAGCAGTCTTTTACTACGATTGATGGCTGGAATGCATTTGTCCATTTACCGGATAATTATTCCAGCACAACCCTGAAATACCCGGTTATCATATTTGTCCCGGGTACCGGTGAAGTGGGGACAGATACCAATAGATTAAAAACATACGGGCCCTCGTATTTCATTGCCCAGGGGCATAATATGCAGTTCCTCGTAAATGGGAACCTGGAAAAGCCCATTGTTATTTCCCTTCAGCCGGTGGCCACCTGGCCTACTATGACTGTAATGAACAGGAAACTGGATTCGATTTGCAGTCGCTGGAGAGTGGACCTGAACAGGATTTACCTGACGGGTTTATCCATGGGAGGCTGGTGCTGGGATAGTTATGTAACTGAAAATCAGACATATGCGAACAGACCAGCCGCTATTGTAGCCATGTCGGCGCCACCACCCACCACTATCAGCAATTTTAGCTGGTTCGCCAATGACGGAGGAAAATGGTGGGGTTTTGAAGGCACAGCGGATTACAGGTCTATGGATAAGATCCGGGACACGATGAATGCTGCTGTCCCCGGTTCAGCCCGTTATACCCAGTACGTGGGAGGCCACTGCTGCTGGAATACCTGGTATGATCCGACCTGGACGGAAGCCGGCGAAAGTATTTATACCTGGATGCTGAAGCAAAGCAAGTCCACCACGGCCAATCAACCGCCGGTGGCTGCAGCTGGTCCTGATCAAACAATAACTTTACCGGTTGCCACCGTTTCTCTGAATGGCTCCGGTACTGACCCGGATGGTACGATTGGGAGCTACCAGTGGACCAAACTGGCAGGACCGGGCGCTGTCATCATCAACCCGGTAAATGCGGCCCAAACCGTGGTCAGTGGTTTTATACAGGGTGTGTATAGTTTTGAATTAACCGTTACGGATAATGGCGGAGCGACTGACCGGGATACAGTGAACGTGACCGTACTGCCAATCACGGGGGGGCCCGGTACAGCCAATGCCGGTGCGGATACCGTCATTTATCTCAACCAGGTAAGACCCGATACCGCCATACTCAACGGCAGCGGGTCAACAGGGATCAGCAGTTTTCTCTGGACAAAGATCAGCGGCCCCGGAAACCCGGTCATCAGCATCCCCTCTGCAGCAATAACAAATGTTTTAGGGTTACAGGAAGGTGTTTACCAGTTCCTGCTTACCGGTAACGGCCTGTCTCTTGATACCGTGGCTGTACATGTGATAGACTACATGAAAAAGAACATCCGTCCCTGCCGGACAGGTGCTCCGCAGGCGTTTACGCTTGCTAAAAACGATGCTAACCAGCTCTACCGCCCTTATATCACAAGGGACAATGTGGTACCGGGCCTGATGGGTGGCGATACCCTGTATATTCCCGGCGGCACGTATTCCACAGGGGTTGAACTCGGTGATGTAGGCGGGGGCCCCGGTTGCCCGGTTATTATCGCCCCGAAAGACCAGCCGGTCATCATTACGAATAATGGTTTCTTTAACCTGGCCGACCGGGATACTGCGGTCATTTGCTATGCAAAGTTTGATGGTACTTTACTGCGTTCAAAAGGATATCCCTATGGCTGGGTCGTGGATAACAGCAGCGCTTTACCGGCTGACCTGACCCGGGTGGGATTAGCTGTAAACTGGGCACACCATCTCGATATCAGCGGTTTGTTTGTCCATCATGCAGCCCTTGGACTGATGTATAAGATGGATGCTAAAGTCATGGTGCAGGGACAATATGATAAATTCCTGCTGCGCAATGTAAAAATTCACGACAATTTCATTTTCAGAAGTAATGCGGAAGGTATGTATATCGGTCATACCGGTATTTCCGGTACCACCAGCGGCAACAGCACGCCTTACGGCCCCCCGCCGAGGATGGACAGTGTCGAGATTTATAATAATATACTGGATAGCCTCAAACTGGATGGGATTCAGCTTTCCAATTCCCTGAGAGGTTGTAAAATTTATAATAACCTGGTGAGAAGATATGGAGTGGCCAATCAAAGCAGCCACAAAGTCGGTATTCTTTCCGGGGGCAATATTGAGGCCATCAAGATCTATAACAACATGGTGGAAAACGGGACGGGGACCGGGATCGTTGTGTTTGGTTTCGGGAACGCCCAGGTTTATCACAATGTGGTGGACAGCGTACATAGCGGGGCGAACATTGAGTACGGGGTATATATGCAGCAAAATGCGGTCTATCCTGAAACAATATCCGCCCTGGTTCCGAACGTGACCGGCAATATTTTAAAAGATGCGGAAGTCGCTCCTGTCTATACAGCAGGTAACGGCGGAACATCAGGGGGGAATGTTTCCGGCAACTATTTTATTAATAATGCCTCCAACACGGTTGCCAATAATTCCGGCGCCACTGTATCCAGCAATACGATCATAACAACTTTCCCGGTGGAACTGAATATTGTGGGAAGAACTACTGCCGGGTATACCGTTACTATTACACAGGCCGATTCAACCCGGACCTTTGCGGATGTAAGTACAATGGTTGACTGGATCTTTTCAAGATTATCCGCTCCTCCGCCCCCTAACCAGGTTCCTGTTGCCAATGCCGGGGTGGACCAAACTGTTACGCTGCCCACAAGCACAGTAACCTTAACCGGTTCGGGTACGGATCCGGATGGTACGATCGCTTCTTACCAGTGGAGCAAGATCGCGGGACCCGCACAATTTACCATTACCACTCCTTTGGCTGCCCAGACAACCGTGACCGGGCTGGTACAGGGAGTCTATCAATTTGTATTAACCGTAACCGATAATATTGGTGCAACAGGTCGTGATACCGTACAGGTGACTGTAAACACGGCTCCGAACCAGGCACCGACTGCCAATGCCGGAGTAAATCAAACCATTACCCTGCCGGTCAGCACAGTAACGTTAACTGGTTCAGGTACGGACCCGGATGGTACGATTGCTTCTTACCAGTGGAGCAAGATCGCAGGACCCGCACAGTTTACCATTACCACTCCTTCGGCTGCCCA
>JBBIGW010000214.1:0-4465 GCA_037447355.1 Bacteroidia bacterium
AAGGGCCGTCTCTGACGGCTTAACCTATAACTGGTCCCCGGCAGCAGGGCTGGATAATGCAACGGTCATCAGCCCAAGAGCCGTTGTCAATACCAGCACAGTTTTTACCGTTACCGCAACAGTAGGCGGATGTAATAACAGCGACCAGGTGCTGGTCACCACGATTCCCTACCCCGTCGCCAATGCGGGCAATTCTCCCGTTATCTGTTTTAATACATCCGCACAACTGAATGCCAGTATAACCGGCAACTCCTTTTCCTGGACGCCGCCAACTTTCCTGGATAATCCCGCTGTCTTGAATCCCGTTGCCACGCCTCCCGGAACCACCCAATATATTCTTTCCGCCTTTGATACCAGGGGATGTCCCAAACCCGGAACGGATACGCTGGTCGTAACGGTATTACCCAGGGTAATAGCCGATGCAGGACCTGATACCATGGTGGTTGTTGGACAATCCCTCCAGTTCAATGGTACCGGCGGTACAAACTATGTATGGAGCCCCGGCACCGGTTTAAACAGTACCCTTATTGCCGGCCCGGTAGGAGTTTATAACGGAAGTTTTGATAGTATCCGTTATAAATTACTCGTCACTGACGCGGCCGGTTGTGCCGACTCAGCCTTTGTTACCGTGCGGATTTTTAAAACGGTCCCCTCCGTATTTGTGCCTACAGGATTCACTCCAAATAATGACGGGCTGAATGATGTGGTCAAACCCATTGCCGTGGGAATGAAGAAAATAAATTATTTCAGCGTGTATAACCGCTGGGGACAACTGGTTTTTACCACCACTATAAACGGTCATGGATGGGACGGACGGATCCGGGGTATCCTCCAGGGAACCGGCGTCTTTGTCTGGATGGTCAGTGCCGAAGATTATACCGGGAGGCCCTATTTCCAGAAAGGGACCGTGACCCTGATCCGGTAAAAAAAACCGGCGCTAACAGGATAATCACGTAAACTTGTACCCGTTTTTAACTACACAATATGGGAAAAATTGTACTGATCACCGGCGCTACTTCGGGTTTTGGAAAAGCAGCCGCCTGTAAATTCGGGGCACAAGGGTATGACCTGATCATCAACGGGAGAAGAACGGAACGATTAGAACAACTGGCCGCTGAAATCGGAAATAAATACAATGTAGCGGTACTCCAATTACCCTTCGATGTAAGGGATGAAAAAAAAGTGTTTGAATCCATCGGGAGCCTGCCGGATAACTGGAAAGCCATTGACGTACTCGTGAACAATGCCGGCCTTGCCCTTGGCCGTGATTTCTTTGAAGAAGCTTCCCTGGAAGACTGGAATACCATGATCGATACCAATGTAAAGGGGTTGCTGTATGTGGGAAAAGCCGTTGCACAACTGATGGCCCTGCGTAAACAGGGACATATCATCAATATGAGTTCCATTGCAGGTAAAGAAGTTTATGAAAAGGGAAATGTTTACTGTGCCAGCAAATTTGCCGTGGATGCCATCAGCCAGGGTATGCGGATCGACCTGCTAAGGCATAATATAAAAGTGACTTCGATCAATCCCGGCGCAGCGGAAACCGAATTCTCCTTAGTGCGCTTTAAAGGGGACGAGGCCACCGCCAGAAAAACCTATGAAGGAATGATCCCGCTCAGCGGGGAAGATGTGGCAGAAGTCATTTTTTACTGTGCGTCCCTTCCCCCGCATGTATGTATCAATGACCTGACCATCACCTGCCTGCAACAGGCCAATACTATTTATTTCAACCGGAACCCGAACAGTTGATCGTGCCGAAGGACCCGGTCATTCCAGCTATTTTATTTATATTGGGAAATCCCCGCCCCTATGGCTTCCGCCGCCCCGTGTATCTCCGTATTTAACAGGGGAAAAATACTTAAAGCCGGAAGTTTACGTTTCTAAAATGACAGAAGAGGAAAAACCCGCAGTAACTTTATGCCAGTGCTCCGATACATGATAAAACCAGTTATGAAAAAGCCGTACCTGTTTGTACTTTTCTTTTTTTCGCTCAGTTTTTCCTGTTTTTCCCAGGAGGTGATCCGTCAGCAATCCTGTTCGAATGAATCGATCAGCCGGCAAGCCGACAGTTTGAAAAGTTTATACGGGAATGATGGCTATATCCTGCTCAAGGAAGCATCCATCAGTATGGAAAGTGAGTTTGAAATGCCGGTGATCGTTCCGCTGACCCAGGGCAGCTGGTACCAGTTTGTTTTTATCGGCGATTACAGTTCACGGCTGTATGAAGTACGGATGTATGACTGGCAGGAAAGGCAGGTGGTGTACCGCCAGAAAAAATGGGGCGATGTGGATGGAAACGTAATTGTGTATTCCTATGTACCCCAGTTCTCCGAATTCCACATGATGAAACCGGTACAGGTCAACAAACAGAAAAGGAAAAATCTTTGCGGGTATGTGATGCTGTTCAAACGTACCGGCGCACCGGCTGCCAATGCCACTCCGCAACAACCCTGATCAATCTGAAAAACCCTTTAATAAAAGAACCACCGCGAGGTGGTTTTTTGTTTATCATGCAGTTGAGCGATGGTTGATTATTTCATTATTACTTATTGCGTGAAAGCAGGCAGTTCAAGAAGCTGCGGGCAATACACCTGCGAAGGGCAATTTCCTGAGTTTGCTGATCAATTATAATATCAATGGTAGATAGGAATTTGAACTACCGACTACAGACTACCGACTATTTCCCTCCACCTGACTCCCAAAGATTTCAACTATTAAATTCCAAACGCAAGCCCCTTAGAATACCAAACTGCTATTGCGCCAGCGACACCCTTATCTGCAGATTCCCCCTTGTATTGGTGATCGGGAACGCACTGCTGATTTTGGGAATATTCCGGTTCTGCTCAAAGTACAGCTTCATACTGATCCGGTTATTCAATGTATAATCGATTGACGGGGCAATCCGGATCACTTTCTGGCCACCTGTACCAAAAGCTGTTCCCTGGTCCAGTTTGCTGTTGGCCGTGGCATCATCCCGCAGGCTGAAGTCAATACGGAAGGTTACATCATTATCCAGTTTCATTTTGCCGATTTTTTTGATCAGTGGCATTCCCTTTTTCCTCCAGTTAAAGTTAAAGGTCACTTCCGTAGAACGGTTTTCCGCTAACTGGTAATCGATCAGGCTAAGACTCAGTGTACGTGTCTTCTTGAATTCAAAACCAGTCGTCAACTGGTTGGTAAAGGTCAGCTCCACCTGGACCAGCGGGTCAAAACTTTCCTGGATCGTGATATTCGGCACCAGGAAGTAAGGGATAAAATTACCGGTCAGTGTATCAGTGAATTTGGGATATCCCACCCGCAGCGGATCGGTAAACAACAGGGCCGTGTTGAAACTGTTCATGCTGAATGTACTCCGGTACGCATGGCGCAGGGTTACATTACTGAATATTTTATCCAGCCCGGGCAATCTTGATAAACCGGTATACGTAAGACTCCAGTTCGGCTTGGGGATAATGCCGGAGAACGGATTCGCCCGGATATTCGGGTTGCTGTTCCGGACCAGTTTCACACTCAGCGGATCTTTATTGGTGTAAGCCGCAATAAAGGCCGGGATCACCACATCCTGTGCGTAACGGCCATAGCCTTTTGCATACCCATCTGCATCCACCGCCCCGGACTGGTACGGATTCAGCCCGGCGAGCTTACCGGATAGTAATTTCCGGTTGGTCTCAAATTGTTTGAATGTGGCTGATACCACATTCGGATCGAATTTCTGGAACAGGGTCTGGTAAGAAATATAACTCACACTAAAGCTTCCCAGTGCATAAGGGTTCAGCCGGGTGAGACCGGAAGTACCGGACGTATCTTTATATAACTCTGAATATTGCTTATCAAAAGTCTTATCCAGGTTTACATCAATGGTGAAATCGCGGAAAGGACTTAACTGCGCTGTCAGGTTCAGCCGCTGGTTATAGCGTTGCTGGATCATGGCGCTGATCAGCGAATCCCTCGATAAGAGTCCTTTGGCCCCAAACTGGTTGATCCAGTTCGTATCCGGCTGATAGCCGAATATATACCGGAAGCCGGGCTGGCCGGTCTTCAGGTTGGTCCCCAGCAATTGTGTGCTGTCCATATAACCCGGCAGTGTAGTACCATAATCCTCGGTGTACTGGATGCCCGCCCGTTTAAGTGAGGTAGCGAGGCGCAGGAAGAATTTAGGCACAGCAGCGATCTCCGGCATGGGTTTTTGCTCTTTGGGTACTTTGATCTTCCGTTTTTTGATGCGGATAATCTTTCCTTTTTTATTCCGGATCGTATCGATGCGGTAACCGGCAGGTACACTGAGCTGGTCCCTTTTATTGTTCTTCGGACTGATCAGGTCACTGCCTTTCTCCGCGCCGGTATTCCCGCTCTTCTCCTCATTCTTACCGCCACTCTTATTGTCCCCGCTCTTATTGTCGCCGCTTTTCCCGCCCTTCTGGTTCTTGCCGCCACCGGGGGCACGGTTGCCGCCATTGTCTGA
>JBBIGW010000215.1:0-4458 GCA_037447355.1 Bacteroidia bacterium
GTCAAAACCGTTCCGGCTTTTCACTGAATCATCCGTGTACCGCCGCTCCACTCCATTATAACTGTATATAAGGGTAAGGGAATGTTGTTTCCATTTTAACTCATTGCGCAGCCCCGCCTGCCAGCTCTTCTGGCGGTAGGTATAATCCAGCTCATCTGTAAAAGCGCCCTGGTCAATGGCCCCGTTGATATCACTGTAGCGGATAAAGGGTTTTATACTCAGCCCCTTTACCGGGGCAAAGCCCAGCCCGGCCTGGAAATTATGCTGCCGGTAATAATCCTTATCCGTAACCGGGTAACTGCCCTTGTTCACGGCTTCATTCATTCCTTTGCTGTCGGTAAAGGAATAGCTGCTGTTGTATTCCAGCCCGGCAGCCCGTCCGTTTATTCCCGCATGGGCCCGCCAGGTACCAAAACTGCCATAACTGATACCGGTACTGCCGCTGGTTTTCTGACCATGGGCTTTCCGGGTAATGATATTGATCACCCCGTTGATGGCATCACTGCCGTAGAGTGTGGACTGACTGCCTTTCAGGATCTCGATCCGTTCGATTTGGGACAGGGAGAGATTGCGGATATCAAAATTGCCGCCGATACCCGAGGGATCATAGACCGGTATGCCATCAATGGTAACCAGGGTATGAGAAACATAGCCCCCCCGCAGGTAAATACTTTTGTCCTTGCCGGTATTACTGTTGGCACCCGCGATACTGATACCGGCCTGCTCTGCCAATACCTGGGAAAGGTCCCTGCCCCCGCTTCTTTCCAATTGTTCACGGGTAATAACAGTGAGTACCTTGCCCGTCAGGGAGGTGCGGACGGGGTACCGGTTGGCCGTTACCACGGCTTCATTCAGCAGGGTGGTATCCTGCTGGGACCATAGCTGGTTGCTGAAAATGACAGCAGCCAGCACAAAAAATTTTCTTTTCATTTCTCAATGAATTTTGTGTGACTGCTTCCGAGATAATAAAGTGAAAATAAAAGAATGCCCTTACACTCTTAAATTTCCAAGCCTTTCACCCGAAAGCTGAAAAATAATGATATGATCGGGCAGGTCTTCTGGCTCAGGAATCGCTGCACCTTCCCGCTCCTTTTCCGGAACAGTGGTTTTGTATGCAGCAGGCGACTCGTAAAATAGCAATCTGTGGCTTCCTGTTTACCACTCACTATTCACTATTCACCTCCTTTACAGCTACGGGGATAGCACCGGACTTCCTGCATTCGGGCAGGTTCACCGGATTTCCCTTTTAATCCCGGTTTTGAAGCCGGGAACCAAATCGGTGCAAATGTAATACCCCGGAAATTACTATACGGAAGAGTTATTCACAATACCATTCCGGGTAGGCAAAGAGGGCTGGCTGCCGGTTTGATTGACTTTAAACGTTTAACCCGGTCCTGTCATTTTTTTGTCTTTTTATTTTGCAGCATTTCTTTAACAGTTGGCTGCATAATGCAGCCGCTTTTTTTTCGTTTGGGGAATTACCACCTCTGTATTAATGACTATGCCCGCTGTAGTGGGTCAGCCCTGTCGCTTCTGCCCGGAGATTTTATAATCATCTAAAAATGTCCGATGAAGCGTGTAACTACTATTCTCACCGCCCTGGCCTCATTCCTGTCTGTTGTTCTTTCCGCGCAATCCAACCATCCGAGGTACGTCTTTGGCCTGAACCTGGGTTTCACCGTGTATCAGGGAGATCTCACCCCGGAAAGGTTGGGTGCTTTTAAAACTCAAAAAATTTCTATCGGGCTTCATGCCAGCCGCCTGCTCAGTCCCTCCCTTGCCGTGCGGGGTAATTTTACCCGGGGCCGGCTGAAAGGGGACGATGCCCGCTACGATCAGCCCGGATTCCGGCAACAGCGTAATTTCAATTTCACTTCACCACTTACGGAACTTTCGGTACAGCTGCTCTGGAACCCGGCCGGAAGAAATTATACGGATAAAGGGTTTTCTCCCTACGTCTTTGCCGGCGGGGGTTTCGCATTCCTGCATATCCGGCGGGACTGGAGTCAGCTCAATCCTACTTATTTCGGGGTTGAATCAGCAGATCTGTTTCCCGGGCTGGCCGCTGATACGGCCCATTCCCTGCCCCGGGTGATACCGGTACTGCCCATCGGTGCAGGAATCAATTATTTTTTCAACTCCCGCCTGGGTGCGAATGCAGAGACTTCTTACCGGCTGGCATATACGGATTATATCGACGGGTTCAGCCAATCGGCCAATCCCCGGAGGAATGACCATTACCTGCAATATTCAGTCGGGATCCTGTATCGTACCGGCAAGACCGATCCGTTGAAATGCCCGGTGATCCGTTATTAAAATGGCGGACGTCAAAAATAAATTTTTCCCAAAGGCTGTTTAACTATTGATAAGCAGCCGGGTCAGAGGAATGCGACAAAGGCAGTATAATACAGAGTGAATTTGTCGGGCAGTTCAATAAATAACCGGGTCCTGTTTCCACAGGGCCCTCATTTTTTCAGGTGCAGGCACTGTTACCCGTTTAAATATCCGGGGAGATCCTGAAACGGAATGAAGGAGTTTGTTTATTCAGATCCCTTTTTAAATATAAACCCGCTGTTGGAAATCAGGGTGTCAAACATAAAGAAGCAGGATGTCTTCTGCAGGGGAACATCGTTAGCCGGATAAATTTTAGTTGTATCTTTCCTGCTATGACTGCGAAGAACAAACTAAACCTCTTTGATTTAAGCCTGATCGTCGTAAGTCTCGTCATTGGCATGGGTATTTTCAGGAACCCGGCCTCGGTGGCGGCCACATCGGGCACAAGTTTCCTTTTCTTCCTGCTTTGGATCGCCGGGGGATTGATTGCGCTTTGCGGTGCCCTGACCTATGCAGAGATCGGCCAGCGATTACCTGCCATGGGAGGCTATTATAAAGTATTTGCTGAATGCTATCATCCTTCAGTCGGGTTTTCGGTCAATGCGATCATCCTGATCAGTAACGCGGCCTCGCTGGCGGTGGTGGCCCTGATCGGCGCGGATTATGTGAGTGACCTGTTGTACGGTAAACCCAGCGGCATTTTTTTTAATTCGGTTGTGGCGATTTCCGCGGTAGCCATATTCTTTATCGTCAACCTGTTCGGACTCAGGACCAGCAGCCGCACCCAGAATGTGCTGATCATTATCAAAGTGGGGCTGATGGTATTGCTGATATCGGCTTTGTTCAAAGGCGTGATCATCGAACCCCACGGGTACGAGGAAGGTTCTCCTTTGTTTACACTGAATGACAAGAACGCGGTTTCGCTTTTTGTGATCTCCCTGATACCGGTCTGTTTTGCTTACGGGGGATACCAGCAAACCATCAATTTCGGGGGAGAAGTAAAAGAAACCCGCATCATACCTAAGGGAATAATCATCGGTATTATCATGGTTATCCTGCTCTACCTGCTCATCAATGTGGCCTATGTGGAGGTGATCGGTTACGATAAGATGAAAAATGCTTCCGCAATCGGGGCACTTCTTTGCGAAGCCTGGTTCGGCAAGGCCGGCGGAAAAGTATTTGATGCCCTGATGTTCCTGTCGGTGCTGGCCTATGTCAATATCCTCCTGATGAGCAATCCCCGGGTGATGTATGCCATGAGCCGCGATCATGTATTCCCGAAAATATTTTCCTACCGCCATCCGAAAACGGAATCCCTGGTACCCGGCCTGCTTACTTTCTCCCTGATCACGATCGTCGTTACTTTTTTTGGAAAGGGGGTGGACAATATCCTCAACTTTACCATGTTCCTCGACAGCATCGGGATGAGTACCTCTGCCGCCACCCTGTTTATTTTACGCAGGCGTAAACAGAACCAGGAACTGACCACGGGTGCCTGGAACCGCTTCACACCGCTGCTGGCCGGTTTTTTTGTTTTCAGCTATTTTATGATCGCCGTGGGCGTGGTGATCAAAGATGTAAATGCCGCGTTGATTGGTACCGGCCTGCTGACTTTATTCCTGGGACTCTATTTTATTTTTTATCATAAGAAACCTGCCTGATGGACATTTCCCAAATTATCAATGAACTGGCGGAGGACCGCGAACAATACTTCAACGCGGTGGCGCCTCCGATTATCCAGACCAGCAACTTTGCGTTTAAGAACGTCGCGGACCTGGGCAAGGCCTTTGAAGATGAAATGGGCGGCTATCTCTACAGCCGCGGACTCAATCCTACAGTGGATATTCTCCGCAAAAAACTCGCGGCCCTTGACGGGGCGGAAGACTGCCTGGTCTTTAATAACGGCGCGGCGGCCATCTTTGCCGGGATTTTCGCGAATATCAAAACGGGCGACCATATTGTATCGGTACGGGCACCCTACACCTGGGTGCAGCGGATGTTTGATGTGATCCTGCCCCGCTTCGGAGTAACAGTCACCTATATTGACGGAAGCCATATTGATAACTGGAAAAAAGCGACCCGGCCCGATACTACCTTCTATTATCTCGAATCCCCCAACAGCTG
>JBBIGW010000216.1:0-4425 GCA_037447355.1 Bacteroidia bacterium
GGGTTGAGGGTTCGGGGTTGAGGGTTCGGGGTTGAGGGTTTAAAAAAATCAGAAGTAATTCACAAACCCAAAATGAATCTTGGATTGCCGGAGGTTCAGCTCCGAATCATTCCTCTTACCCACGGCCCAGGCCAGGTTAAATATCCCGGCCTTCGTTTCAAACGCCAGCCCGAGCCCGGTGCCGAAATAAGTATAGCTGACCCCGGCATTGTATCCATTGTTCCGCCCCCAGCCGCCATCTGCCAGCACATAGAAATAGGAATTGGGACCCACGAGGTAACGGTATTCAGCCGTGGCGATGGCAAACCGGGAAAGATACTGGCTCTCTTCATCAAATCCCCGTAATAACCTGTATCCTCCTAACTGGAACAGTTCATTTTTAAATATGGTAGCGCTCTCAAATAAGCCGGCATTGAGCATCGTTTTTACCGTGCTTCTTTTATTCCGCATCGGAAAATATTTTGCCGCCATTACCCGGACCCTGAACTGGTAAGTCTTGAGTTTTACCGTATCATACAACCGGTCAAAATCGAAATCCGGATCGGCAGGGTCTTTCAGGCTGAGGATACTGTTGTTCTTTTTGAGTTTCTTCGTACCCGCTGATGTGATGATATGAAATTCATTTCCTTTTCGCGGGTTGAGCCGGTAATCGGTGTTGTTCAGTTCGTAATCCAGTCCCACATTGAAAGAACTCAGGTCCCCCACATCCGGCAGCCTGCGGTAATTCACCACGAAAGCAGAGTCGATTCCTCCCCCGCTTACCAGGGTCTGGAACCGCTGTATAAACAACTTACCCGACTGGTTTTTGCTGAGCACGTATTGTACACCGAGCTGTAAGTTCACATTCACATAACTGCTGTCTTTCCGTAACATGTCAAAAGAAAAATCAAGCCCTGCGGCCGAATGAAAAAGATAGGGATGCTGGTACAGGATATTCAACCGGGGTGATTTCACCTGCAACTGCTGCCAGTTCAGCCCAATGGTTTCCCCCGCACCCAGCGCATTACGTAACAGGATATTTGCTTCACCCGTCAGCAGCAGTTTTTTGGAGGAAAGCTGATCATTATTGGGCAGGAACCCGATCAGTGCATTGACCTGGCTGCTTTTCTTTTGTTTCAGGTAGAGGTTCAGCACAGAACCGGTACCCAGCATGGTGATATCAAACGGTCTCTCTTCTTCCACATAGGTCAGTTCTCTTATTTTCTGGTTGATCCGCAGCAGTTTTTCCCGGTTGTACCGGGTCCCGTTCGGGAGATCGAGGTAACGCCGGAGGTAGCTGTTTGAAATTTTAGCATTGCCATAAACACGGATGCTGTCGATCTTATACAGGGGGCCCTTATCTACTTTTAATAAGCCGGAAACACGGTCTTCCTCCATTTGCAGGCTGTCGAGATAGATCCGGGCAAAGGGATAGCCGTTATTTTCAAGATAAGTAAGGAGTTTTTCCTGCCAGCTTTGCACCTGTGCAAAATCCATTGGCCTGCCCGTAAATATTTTCTCCCGCCAGCCCACGGCATCCAGCAGGGAGGGTTCGACCGTATGGGCATCCAGGCGGGCCCATTGGTATTTTTCGCCCGCGAAAAGAACAAGGTAGGCGGATAAAGTATCAAAACGGACCGTATCAACCGAAGCGGTCACATATCCTTTTGCCTGCATCCGGGCCGGTAATTTGCTGATGTACCCGATACAGGCTGTACGGGAGGGAAAACCGGCGGGTATCCCGATCTCGGTTACCAGGGCCGCACTGTCTTTATCGGCCACGCGGATGTGTAATCCATACTGTTCCTGGGCCGATGTATAAATACTCAGCAACAAGAAAAGCAGTACCGATATTTGCAGTCTGAATTTTCGCATGCGGCTTTTCAGCGGAACCCGTAACCTGGACGGGAAAGGCTAAATTATTCATTAAATAACAAAAAACGTGGCAGGCATATACATTCATATCCCTTTCTGCAAGCAGGCCTGTCATTACTGCAACTTCCATTTCGCCACTTCTTTGCGGTATAAGAACGAACTGCTGGCCGCTTTATTGAAAGAACTGGTCCTGCAAAAAGACTACCCGGGTATCAATCCTGTCCGCTCTGTTTATTTTGGCGGCGGCACTCCCAGTTTGCTGGACCTGGCCGATATAAACCAGCTCTTCCACACAATCAGCGCCCATTTCCGGCTGGATCCGGATGCGGAGATCACCCTGGAAGCAAACCCGGACGATATCACCGAAGAAAAACTACAGGGGTGGAAATCAGCCGGCATCAACCGGCTGAGCATCGGGATCCAGAGTTTTTTCCAGGAAGACCTGCAATGGATGAACCGGGCCCATACAGCCGTGCAGGCGACGGAGAACCTGGAGCCGGCCCTCCGATATTTCAAGAATATCACGATCGACCTGATCTATGGTACACCCGGCCTGACCCATGAAAAATGGGAACAGAATGTAAAAAAAGCCATCGCCCTGGGTATCCCCCATCTTTCCTGTTATGCGCTCACGGTAGAGCCCAAAACACCGCTGGACAAACTGATCCGGAATGAACAGTACGAACCCATCAGTCCCGGGCAGCAATCAGAACAATTTTTACTGCTGATGAAATGGATGGAAGAAGCGGGGTATGATCACTATGAGATTTCCAATTTTGCCAAACCCGGATGGCGCAGCCGTCACAATTCGGCTTACTGGCAAAACCAATCCTACCTGGGGATCGGCCCGGCCGCCCATTCCTATAACGGGAAAGAAAGACAATGGAATATTTCCAACAACAACAGCTATATCCATTCCATTGACCAGGGGATTGTTCCATTTGAAAAAGAAATACTGACGGAGACGCAGCAACTGAATGAATATATCATGACCTCCCTCCGGACCCTGGAGGGACTGGACACCCGGAACATAACCGAAAAATACCGGCCGGCCCTGGAAGCCGTTGCAAAAAAATACCTGGACAGTGGTTTGCTGGAGCGGGTCCGGGATCATCTTGTATTGACAAATGAAGGGAAATTACTGGCAGATGGAATTGCGGCTGCGCTTTTCTTTTAGCCATTGCTGATCCACCGCACCATAATATTCAGCAGGCAACCCAGGGCCACGAGGGTAGTAAGAATAAAGTTGAACCACTGCAGGGGATGGGGCTTTGCACTGCCTTCTTTTTTACTTTCGCGCCATTTATTAAAATCCAGCACATTCAGTACGAGCAGTACAATGGCCGCAATGAAGAACAGTACCTGGAAGAAATTGATCATCGGCTGTGTTTAACGGTCATGAAGATAAAATTTTTACTTCAGAAACCGGTCCCGGGCCTGGCGCTTTCTCCAGTATTGGAGCAACTGCCTTCCCCCGAGTGTAAGGATCATAATTCCCAGTCCTGCCGGTACAAATCCATGGTAAACAAAAGGCATAGGGTCTGTTTACTGGTCAGACCAGCACCTGTTCGATGCGTTTAAAACCATCCGGGGCTTTAACATCTTCCCAGAGAATTTTATAAATGGTTTCCGCGATGGGGATCGGGGCCTTGACCGACCGGTTGATCTGGTTTATACAGCGGGCCGCATTGTACCCTTCCGCCACCATATTCATTTCCAGTTCGGCCGATTTCACGGAATAACCGCGCCCGATCATATTCCCGAACCGCCGGTTCCGGCTGTGCAGGGAATAACAGGTTACCAGCAGGTCGCCCAGGTACACAGAAGCCGCATAGTTGGGTGATTTGCGGTGGGTCAGCGGGTCTTCCGCCTCGTGTTCCCCCACGGTAATATGTTCGGCTCCAAACTGCCTTAAAAAAACAGCCATTTCGTCGGCAGCATTGGCAATATAAACGCTGAGAAAATTGTCCCCGTAGTCCAGGCCGTGAGCAATACCCGCACCCAGAGCGTAGATATTTTTCAGTACGGCAGCATACTGCACGCCCAGGATATCATGGTTCACGACCGTATTAATATACTCGTTGGCAAAATGGCCTGCTATATCAGCAGCCGTGGTCGTATCGATCCCGGAAAAAGTGAGGTAAGACAGTTTTTCGTCCGCCACTTCTTCCGCGTGACAGGGGCCCAGTACGGCGAAATAATCTTCCAGCCCAAGGCCGAATTCCTGCTGAAGGTGATAATTGAGCAGGGTATTTTTTTCCGGTAACAGCCCTTTTATCGCGGAGACAACTTTTTTTCCTTTCCAGTCATCCGCGGTAAGCCCGGCCAGGCTGGAAGCGGCATAAGCAGAGGGTATGGCAATCACCAGCACATCGGAACGACGAACCACTTCTTTTACATCCGCCGAGAGCATCAGCAGGGAAACATCAAACCGGGCCGAATTCAGGTAATGCGGGTTGTGCTGTTTACTTTTTATAAAAGCGATCGTGTCTTTATTCCGGATCCACCAGTTCACCGGTTGTATTTTATCCGTCAGGATTTTGACCAGGGCCGTCGCCCAGCTCCCGCTAC
>JBBIGW010000217.1:0-4387 GCA_037447355.1 Bacteroidia bacterium
CGCTGAATTCCAGGACCGGATGATTTGCCCACATGGCATCGATGGTCCCATCGAGTACAGGGGCTGTGGTTATTTTTAGTGCAACTAAATCGGTTGAACTATTTATTACCTGGGGAGTGTCCAGTACCTGGTCGTCCTTGGTACAACTTACGAAATAGCCAATGGCCAGAATAAAGGTGGCGATCACCCAGACATACTTTGTTTTAACGTGTTTCATATAAGCGGTTTTAGATTGGAAAAATTCGCATAAAAAGCATAAGCGATTGCGGGCGCAAGCTATTCACAGGAAGGATGACAGTTGTATGACATCTGTCAAGATAATTCGTGAGAAAAGTCAGTGAGGGTAAGAAGTAGATCAGCCAGGTAGGTATTCCACTTGGTTTGAATGCCAATAAAAAATGCATCTTTTTTTCCGGGGGAAGCGGCAGTTGCTATATTTTTGAAACAGAAAATGTGAATTGCGTGACAGATGACATGATATATAATCTTTTTGTCATGAAATAGTCATACGATCCAGTTATTTTCAAAAACCGGATTTAAAAACCATTAAACATTAATTTTATGAAAAGGGTATTCCTTGTTCAGACGGCCACCCTCATCCTGGGAGGGGTAATCCTCGCCACCTCTTTACTACAATGCCGGAAAGCCGGCGACTTGGTGCAGCAGCTCGACCGGACCTATACCGGCAGCGCCGACTCCTCCGTGTATGCTTCCTTTTATGAAACGAACACCGTGGTTCCTGCGGATGGTACCCCGGATGTAAACGATGTCGTTAAATTCAGGGGAGTAAAAACAGTGGTCCATGAATACTGTGGCACATCTAATTGTCATGGCGGCCCGATTTCTCCCAAGTTTGACACGTATACGGAGATTATGAAATATGTAACTGCCGGCAATCCTGAGACCAGTAAATTGTGGGAATACATTACCACCAATGATTTTGATAAAGCCATGCCCCCGGTTGCTTCCAACCATGAACTGAACACTTCTGATAAGGGCCTTATTTATAACTGGATAAAAAACGGGGCGAAAGAAAGACCCGACCTGGCTGATTTCCGGCCGGCTGCAATTCACCTGATTAACAATGGTTGCGGCTCTGCCAACTGTCACAACCAGGCTACTGCTACGGGAGGATGGGCCCGTAAAGGTTTACTGGGTGCACTGACCACGGCTGATACCACCCAATACACCTATATCAACCCGGCTAACGGGTCGGTTACGGTCTATTGCCAGTTGTCAAACGCCACACTGCGCAACCAGGTATGGACGGCTTATAAGGACAGTGTGAAGAAATTTTATTCGGATACACTGGCCAATGCCGGTTTCAGACCGTATAAGACCTTTAGCACACCGGTCTCTGCCCTGAGCACCCGGGGCCCGCTGCAAACCTATGATGATGTGCTGATGGATATCATGTACCCGAAAAGCGTAAGAAGCAACTCTTCTGTACAGTACACAGACCCGGTAACCCTGAAACAATATTATGCAAAAGGGAATCACCTGAATGCTACCAGTTCGCTTGTCAGCCGGGTGGATTCCACTCTCTTGCTGGCGAATCCTTTTACCGGGGTCTTTGCGGCCAGTCACCAGGGAGATATGGCCTATGGCGATGGCGGGCTGAAGCCCAATGAAGTTGCCCTGATCAAAGCCTGGTACTTCGCAGATCCCACTATTCCGGATGTATGGAAATACGGTCAGAACAACGCGGGTATTTTCAAGTACAGGAAAACAGGGACCATTATCAGACATTAAACCAATACTTCATTCAAATACCATTGAACATGAAAAAGAAAATATTACTAACAGCCATGATCACTTCCATGCTGATTTATGCGTTGTCATCCTGTTACAGAAATAAAGAAGATATCACGGCCCTGCCCCGGGTTTCCTTCCGGTCTGAAGTGGTCCCCATTGTTACGGCCGGCCCCTGCGGATGTCACAATAACGGCACCACCAGGGCCATCCAGTTCTCCCACCTCGATACCATTTTCTATGATGCGATCCTTGGCCGGGTAGGCCTCTTTAAAACCTGGGTAAATGGCGGAACCCATCCGGGAGGCGGCGCCATTGATTTTGCACCGAATGAAAAGAATATTGTAAAAAGATGGTTAGACCAGGGCGATCCCTATGACGACGGTTCCGGTTGTACCGTGAGCGGCAATCTCCATTATACCACCGATATCTTTCCTATATATAGCGTAACCTGCAAGGGCTCTACCTGTCACGGGGGAATCGCCATTACGCTGGACTATAATAAAATGGTGGCGAATAAGATCATTATCAGCACGATGATGAACAGTAACGGCAGCCAGGGACACCCCGGTGGCACGCTCAGTCTTACCACCTGTACGATCAATAAATTCAAAGAATGGATCAGGCAGGGGATGCCTCAATAATTCAGCACCATCAAAATTTAAACACATGAAAAAGATATCAGTACTTATATTTTTTAGCCTGGGCTTTTGGGCGGTATCCATGGCGCAGGAGACCCCGGAACCCGAAGCGAAAACGGTCCCGAAACAGAAATTTACCAGGGCCACGTTCAACTCCACCCGCATTATCAACATGCAGAGTGTGGAACTCAATTCCCCGGGATCTGTTCAGTGTATGATCTCCCACCACTTCAGCCCCCTGTGGCCGGAAGGGGGTTCCACCCAGAACAACCTGGCTGGTTTATTCGGCCTGAACTCCGGCCTGGCCTATACCTATCTTTCGTTTGATTACTCTCCGCTAAAATGGATGAGTGTGGGAGTGGCGGCAGCCGGAAGAAACAAGTATGAAGGATTTGCCAAATTCAAACTCCTCCGCCAGCAGGCAGGAGCAAAAAATATCCCGGTTACCCTGGGATGGTATTCTCTTTTCAATGTAAATGCGGCCAAAGATGCTTCAGTATCCCTGGGATGGAATAAATATTCTTTCCTGCACCAGCTGCAGATCGCCCGTAAATTCAATGACAGGCTTTCCCTGCAACTGATGCCCACCCTGGTTTACTTTAATGTGGTGCCGTATGGGATCAATAACAGCAACTTTGTATGGTCTCTCGGCCTGGGTGGTAAATACAAAGTGGGCGCACATAACAATATCACATTTGAGTATGCCCGTCAGTTCAATATGTACGAAAACCTGATCGACAAAAACGGGAATATCGTCAGTTACAAACCGGACCTGCTTTCCATCGGTTACGAGATCAATACCGGGGGGCACCAGTTCCAGTTCTATATTGGCAATACCAGTTTCGCTTCCGCTGTCGATCAACTGGCCCGTAATACCACCAACCTGAAATTAAGGAATATGGCCCTGGGCTTCACCCTCAACCGCAGCCTTAATCTGAGGAAATAGAGTAAATAAAAAATTCAGGATCAAACCGAGGACCGGCACGTGCCGGTCCTTTCCTTCAAAGCCTCCTTCAAAGCCGGGGCTGGCTTGCTATAAATCGGGCTGGAGCAATATATGAATAAAGCCCTTCGTCTTTTTTTGAAGGTCTTTTATACCAGCCTTCTCCGGTACTTGTTCGATGTTTCTTCGCAAATTGCCGAAGCAGTATCGAAGGAGTCTCGAACAAGTCCCGAAGGAAACTAAAACCATTCGGCTCAGGTATTTGGAAAACAGGGTGTTAAGGTGTATGCGACCCGCACCTGTATTCCGGCATAGACCCGCTTTTTTATACCTTTTTGTATGAATGCTGTTCTTTTCTGCACAGGGCGGGTTGATTCCTTTAAAGGCGGGGAAGCAGCTACGAGCTAATGGCTATGAGTTTCGGGCAGCGATCGGCAAATAGTACAATACCCCGCAACTCATAACTCGTCCCTCGCCGCTCATGGCTCATCCCCCACAGCTTCCTTCAAAGCCGGGTCTGGCCTGCTATGGGGCCGGGTGATAATAAATAAGAGGGATCCGGCAGAAGCAGGCATCGTGGAAAGACCGGAACACTATTTATACAGCAGTGCCCGGGACTACCAGGGTGGAGGATTAGATTGCTGAAGGTAAATTTTCTGTAAGTACAGCTTTTGACGGATCTGAGCCGCAGGCTCATGCCAGCCATTTACATTGTAATTTTCTTATTTTTAAGACAGGGAAAGAACACTACGGATAGCGGGGAACCATAGCCGCATAGAACATGTCGGACTCACAGAAAAACACGAATGCAGGATCAAGGGTTAATTGCTTATTTTATCTCCTCAAACATTCCCGTCTGCTTGTTCTTGCGCACATTGTCTGCCGTAAAGCAGCGGCCATTCATCGCCACATATACACCGGGCGACAAGGTCTGGGCGAAAGCCAGGGCACTGCCCAGGTTGAACAGCCCGTCGGAACTGCCGAATTTAATGGGGATCATGGCCCCGGTCAGGACCACCGTCTTGTGCTTTACTTTCTGCGCCAGCTTTAC
>JBBIGW010000218.1:0-4336 GCA_037447355.1 Bacteroidia bacterium
AGTCCTTTGGTTTGTTGAGCAGGATATAGACCAGGTTTTTGGCCAGGAATATTTTTTTCCCGTTCACCCGCACTTCGTCTTTTGCAGAAACTTTAAAACCGGGCTCAATGACCGTCTCATTATTGACTTTCACCAGCCCCTGTCTTACCAGTTCGGCAGCTTCCCGGCGGGCAGCCAGGCCGGCATGGGCAATGAATTTATTCAGGGGCATCCATTCCCCGGTTTCCGGGCGGTTATGTGATACCGGCGCCGGGGCCTGGCCTTTCATCCCTGTTTGCTGGTTGGCTGTTCCGGTAAAACGGGATCTTGCTTCGGCCTTCTTTTGATCAAAAAAGGCAGCCCGTTCTTTTTTTTCTTTGCGTTTTTCCTGTTTGAATTGTTCCTTGATCGCGGCGTTGCTTTTCTTCTTCGCGAATTTTCCGAAATTGTTTCCGGGCTTTTTCATTGTGCGGGGGTTTGCTGTTTTACAACAGGAGTGAGGGGCGAAGATAGGGTTTAAATTATAAAGTCAGTAGTTGGTAGTCGTTAGTCAGTAGTTTCCTCGGGAGTTTTTTCTTTTGTGATGGCTATATCTTTTCATCGGAAAATTGGGTGAAATCATGGCCCAAATAATAGCCGGCGGGCAGGTGACAAAAAGGCCGCCTCTTTTGCGGAGACAGCCTTCCAGTTTATATTGCATCATCAAAGGGTTTGCTTTTCAGCAGGGGGAGGTGGCGGCGGACCTTCATGCTGCCAGCCGGGTCCCTGGTGTTTCATTCCGGGGCCATGACCGGGAACCTGCCTTTTTCCCTCTTTCATTTTTTTCAATTGTTCTTCGGTCAGGATGGTCTTCAGGCTTTCCCGGTGATTTTTTGCCAGCTCTTTGATGGCTTCCCTTTTCTTTTCTTCAGTAAGGGATTTGTCTTCCCGGACCGCTTTTATTTTTTCGCCCATTTCCTTCCGGCTTTTTTCCAGTTTGGCGGATTGTTCATCGGTAAGCCCCAGGTGGGTTTTCATCCTTTCCGCATGTTGTTTCATTCTTTCTCCTTGCCGGACCTGCCTGTCTTCTCTCATCTTTTCCAACCGGCCCCTTTGTTCGGGGGTATAAATACTTTGCATCTTATCCCGGTGATCTTTCCGGAGGTTCTCCATCCTTGTTCTCCATTCCTTTACCGTAATACCATCATTTTTTTGCAGGTCTTCCATTTTTTTGCGGAATTCCTCTCTCTGTGTTTTGAACTGTTCCTTTTGGGCATTTGTGAGGTTTAGCTGCTTCATGACCCTCATCCGGTCATGACGGGCTTGCTGCATCCGGTGATGCATCATGGGCGGGTGAGCCGCTTTTCGTTCAGGAATTTCCTGGGCATTGGCGGTAAATGCCAGCGCAAGAATCAGCGCGGGGAGCATTATTTTTTTCATGTCTTACTTTTTTTTTGAGACGGTGGATGCGTAATAAACCTTCGCCGTTCAGGTTAATTAATGTGAACGGAATAAAGACCCCGGGGAAATGGGAAGGTTTAACCGAAGTAGGAAATTTTTCGTAATGGGTGGACAGAGCCCTGTTAACCTTTCAACCCGTTAACTGTTAACCTCTTTATTCGCCAACTGCCCGCAGGCCGCATCAATATCCTTACCCCGGCTCTTTCTTAACCTGACATTCACCCGGTGTTTCTCGAGGTATTGCATAAAAGCCTGCACTTTGGCTTCGTCCGGTTTTTCGAATCTGGCAAACTCGATGGGATTGTATTCAATAATATTGATCAGGTCGGCAGGTACCTGGCGGTAAATTTTGATCAGTTCGTCCGCGTCTTTCAGCGAATCGTTGAAATCTTTGAAGAGAATGTATTCAAAAGTGATCTCGTTGCCCGTCTGTTTGTAGAAATAATTGAGGGCATCAATGAGCGTTTTGATATTGTTCGTGTCATTGATGGGCATGATCTCGTGCCGTTTCTGGTCATTGGCCGCATGAAGGGAGAGGGCCAGCTTGAATTTTACCTTGTCATCCCCCAGCTGGCGGATGCCCTTAGCCACCCCGGCCGTGGATACGGTGATCCGGCGGGGACTCATGGCCAGCCCGTCAGGGGAAGTGATCCGTTCAATCGCCCGTAATACATTTTTATAATTGAGCAGGGGTTCCCCCATACCCATAAAAACAATATTGCTCAGTTTTTTGCCATGCACCCGTTCACATTGCTGGTTGATCAGCACCACTTCATCATAGATTTCGTCAAATTCCAGGTTTCGCTTCCGGTCAATATAACCCGTGGCGCAGAATTTACAGCTGAGAGAGCAGCCGATCTGGGAAGAAACACAGGCCGTAAACCGCGAGGTGGTGGGAATGAGTACGCCTTCGACCAAATGGCCATCCCAGGTTTTGAAGCGGGATTTAATAGTGCCGTCGGATGAATACTGGGTGGCATCAATGGACAGGGAAGGGAGGGTGAAGGATTCCCCCAGCAACTGGCGCAGGTCCTTACTCAGGTTGGTCATATCCGCAAAACTCAGCGCATGTTTCTGCCAGAGCCATTCATAAACCTGTTTGGCCCGGAATTTCTTTTCTCCCAGTTCTGCAAAGAAAAGTTCCAGGTCCCCAAGGGAGAGATGCCGTATGTTTTTCAGAGTTTTTTTCATCCGCGGCAAAGATAACCACTGGCGCACGGATTAAATGAATTCCCGGATATTTGCTCCAAATCACAACCATGAACCCTGCCTATATTATTGATGCGGTCCGGACCCCGGTTGGCCGGTACGGCGGAGCCCTCAGCAGCATCCGGCCGGACGACCTGCTGGCCGGAATACTCAGGGCGCTGATTCAGCGCAACGACAGCATCGATATTAACGCGATTGAAGATGTTATTGCCGGGGCCGCCAACCAGGCCGGGGAAGATAACCGGAACGTGGCAAGGATGGCGGCATTGCTGGCCGGTTTACCGGTTACAACGGGAGGGAATACGGTGAACCGTTTATGTGCATCCGGTCTCCAGGCGATCATGGATGCATCGCGGCAGATCATCTGCGGCGATGCTGAACTGGTGATTGCCGGCGGGGTGGAAAGCATGACCCGGGCGCCCTTTGTGATGGGAAAAAGTACGGAAGCCTTCAGCCGCTCAGCCGAAGTATTCGACAGCACCATGGGATGGCGTTTTATCAATCAGCAACTGGCGGCAATGTATCATCCTTATACCATGGGTGAAACCGCGGAAAATGTGGCAAGGCAATGGAAGATCAGCCGTACCGAACAGGATGAATTTGCCCTGGCATCACAAGAAAAATATGCAGCTGCTAAAGCCGCGGATAAATGGGCGGAGGAGATCGCTGCCGTGGAGATCTCTCAAAAAGGCCTTATCAGTTGGGTCGTCAATGATGAACATCCACGGGAAACTTCATTGGAAAAACTGGCGGCATTGAAGCCGGCTTTTGTAAAAGACGGAACCGTAACCGCCGGCAATTCATCCGGGATCAATGACGGGGCAGGAGCTGTGTTGCTGGCCAGTGAAGCGGCGGTAAAAAAATACGGTCTTCAACCCCTGGCGAAAGTTGTTTCCATGGCTGTTGCCGGGGTGGATCCTTCTGTTATGGGTATTGGCCCGGTACCTGCTACCCGGAAAGCCCTGCAAAGAGCCGGGTTATCCATCGCTGACCTGGACCTGGTGGAACTGAACGAGGCATTTGCCTCGCAGTCCATCGCCTGCATAAGAGAACTGGGATTACCCCTGGACAAGGTAAATGTCAACGGGGGCGCCATTGCCATCGGGCATCCGCTTGGCTGCAGCGGCGTCCGGATTTCCACGACCTTATTGCATGAAATGCAAAAAAGGGAGGCCCGTTACGGACTGGCAACCATGTGTATCGGTGTGGGACAGGGGGCGGCAATAATTTATGAAAAAGTAAACGGGACCGGTAGCCGCTAACCCGGCAATTTTTGTAGGTTTGGAAAATCAAAAACCATAATATGAAAAAATTATTTCTTTCCTTATCAGCGATCTTCTGTTTCACCGCGCTGTTTGCCCAAACGGACAGCCTCTTGCAGCAATACACGGGCAAATATGTTTTTCCCGAAGGCAGCCCGGTAAGAGAGATCGGGGTGGCCCTGGAAAACAATATTCTTACCGCAACTTCCACCGCCGGAAATTCGGAATTGAAAAAAACCGATACGAAGGATGTGTTTGAGGTAGTGGCTTTTGCCGGTACAGCGACTTTTAAACGAAACCCGGAAGGGAAGGTTAACGGGGTGCTGATCCAGGTGCAGGATATTAATATGGAAGGCACAAAGTCGGAGGAGGCTGCTACTGGTCGCTGGTTACGGAAAACAGAACAACTCTCATTCTAAGAGTAAACCGTTTATAAAAAGGGCTGT
>JBBIGW010000219.1:0-4327 GCA_037447355.1 Bacteroidia bacterium
GTATTACCGGTGACAATATCAATGTGATGCTCAGTGCAGCCGCCTTCAACTTTAAAAGAATGATGAATACCTGGAAAGGTGTTTTTTGCAGCTTTTTAAAAAACTATTTTCGGCCCTTATATTACTGGCACAACGAATTATTAATCCCTTTGAAAGGCTTAAATTGAGTTTTTAAGGGGCAACTATTTAGAGAGATACAGTTGTACTGAATCCCCAAAAGAGGGATGAATATTTTAATATCGGTGTAGAGGATACCTTGCCTTGTTGCGCTGCCCCATTTTATTTTCCCCAACGGTAAGTGTCGATGCGCATCCCCGCCAGGTCCAGCACCCGGTCCACCACCGTGGCGGCAACTTCTTCGATGGTTTGGGGACGGCTGTAGAAAGATGGTGTGGCGGGGCAGATGATGCCGCCGGCCAGGGTCACTGTTTCCATATTGCGGATATGAACCAGGTTGTAAGGTGTTTCCCGGATCACACAAATCAGTTTTCTTCTTTCTTTCAGGATCACATCGGCGGCCCGTGTGATCAGGTCATTGGAGATGCCCGAAGCAATACGGCCCAGGGTGCCCATGGAGCAGGGAATGATAATCATGGTATCATACTGTCCGGAACCGGAGGCGAAAGGTGCCGAAAAATCAGTCGTTCCAAATGAAGGGACCGGGAAATCCTTCCAGGATTCATGTCCCAGTTCGGTCTTCCAAACTTCTTTGGCATTCGGGGTCATGACCAGGGAAAGGGCCTCCCATTGATCCTTCAGGACAATCAATTTCTTCAGTAATTGGTCAGCATAAACCGATCCGCTGGCCCCGGTGATGGCCACAACTATTTTCTTCATAAAGCGTATATAACCCTGTAAAACTGGATAAAGTTGAGGGAAGGTAGCTCAATTTGCGCAATCGATTGCATATTCCGGTTGTAGTATCAAAGCTACAAAACTCATTATGAGCAGGTTGAGTAAAATCAAAAAAAGATCGTTTTAGTATGATTTTGGCCCCGAAGAACAAAAAATGACGGGTAAATGTTTTGTGATCTCGCATTATTGACGATATTAGCAATGAATTTTCATAGGATAAGGTTTAATGGTTAATGGTTTTTGATTAGGGCCCCCCGATTTTACATCGGGGGTTCTTTTTTTAGCCCTGCCCCGCCATCCGGCCAGGCCGGGTACTGAACTTCCCACTACTATTTTTTGCTATCCATTTGTATGCCACGCCTGCATGCCAGCAGCATAAGCAGGAAAACACAAGAATTGGTTTTTTAAAAAACTATTTTCGGCCCTTATATTACTGGCACAACGAATTATTAATCCCTTTGAAAGGCTTAAATTGAGTTTTTAAGGGGCAACTATTTAAACAATCCAGAACTGGCAGGCTTGTCAGTAAGGCATAATCTGGATTTGCACAATGACACGCAGGTAGAAAAGTTTGTAAGAAGAGTAGCTGAGAAGTTTATAATACTCCCCTAAAATCAGACCAGTGGGTTAGTTAATAATTTTTATTAAATTAACCACAATTATGAAAAAGCAAACACGCCGAAAATTCAGTGCGGCCTTCAAGGCAAAAGTAGCACTAGAAGCAGTTAAAAATCAACAAACACTGGCTGAGCTGGCCAAGAAGTTTGAAGTCAACCCTGTGATGATCTCCAAATGGAAAGTCGAGTTTCTGGAGAACCTCTCTGCAACGTTTGAGCGGGAAGAGTCTGCGGGGCAACAGGATCAGGACACTGAAAAGCTGTATGCGGCCATTGGTCAGCTAAAGGTCGAAAATGAATTTTTAAAAAAAAGTTGCAAGAAGCTGGGGATCGAGATCTGAGGGCACAGTTAGTGCAGCCCCGGGTATTAAAAATCTCTGTCCGCAAGCAATGTGAACTTTTATCCATCAACCGTAGCCAGGTATATTACAAGCCAGCTCCGGAAAAACCCCAGAACATCGAGATGATGAATATTATGGATCGTCACCTGACCAAGCACCCCACCGAGGGTGTAAAATCGATGGTGTACCTGCTGACCGCAATGGGCTTTATAGCCGGTCCAAAGCGCATCAGACGGTTGTTCAGGATCATGGGCAGACATACGATCTACCGGCGCAAGAACCTGACCAAATCGGGCCTCAAAGAGTTTATCAAACCCTATCTGCTCAAAGGGATAAAGATTACTCACGCCAACCAGGTCTGGTGTACGGATATCACGTACATCCCGATGAAGCGGGGTTTTATGTACATGACGGCGATAATCGACGTTTACAGCCGCAAGATTGTTGGCTGGGGTATCAGTAACTCGATGAGTGCCCAGTGGTGTAAGAACGTCCTGAAAGACGCGATAGCTACCCATGGTAAGCCTGAAATCATTAACAGCGATCAGGGTAGTCAGTACACCAGTGCCCTGTGGACGCAATACCTCGAACAACAGGGCATCCAGATATCGATGGATGGAAAAGGCCGGGCCCTGGACAATATCTGGATAGAACGGTTCTGGAAGTCGTTGAAATACGATTACGTGTACTTAAATCCCGTCGATGATGGTTTTGAACTTTATGAAGGAGTTCAAACCCACATCGACTACTATCACGACAAAATCCACCACACCACAAGTCAAACACCCAATATCCGGTATGAACAATCTTTAAAGAGAGCTGCCTGATGAAAAAACAGACACAAATCTTAACTTAGCAAGCGACCCAGTTGGTCCTAAATATGGGGAGTATTATAATGGTTAGTTCTGTAGTATATGATGCATTTGGAAGGGAAGCAGTAAAATACCTGCCAATTGATCAATCGGTGAATACGTTCCGATGGTCTTATAAATAATAAACGGGAATTCTATTCGTTTTACCAGGACAAACCAATTCCTGTGATAAAACGAACCCTTTATTTTAGTAATCCCGCTTACCTGAAAACCTCCAATGAGCAACTGGTCATTGAACTGCAGGAAAGCGGGGAAACGAGGACCATCCCTGCTGAGGATATCGGCCTGCTAATCCTTGACCACCAGCAAATTACCCTTACTCACGGGTTGGTGGCCAAACTGCTTGAAAAGAATGCCGCCCTGATTACCTGCGACGCCAGCCATCATCCCACCGGGCTGATGCTGAACCTTGACGGCCATACACTGCAGAGCCAGAAATTCAAGGCGCAGGTGGAAGCCAGCCTTCCTCTCAAAAAACAACTTTGGCAGCAAACAGTGGTGGCCAAGATCAATAACCAGGCGGCCCTGCTGCGGAAGAACAGGCGGCCATTCCAGTCACTTACCAACTATGCCGCCGAAGTTAAAAGCGGGGATAGCGGGAACCAGGAGGCAAGGGCGGCCGCTTATTACTGGAAAAATATCTTCCCGGAACTGCTGGCATTCCGGAGGGACCGGTACGGAATGCCTCCCAATAACCTCCTCAATTACGGGTATGCCGTACTGAGAGCCCTGGTCGCGAGGAGCCTCGTGGGTTCCGGGCTCTTACCCACCCTGGGCATCCACCACCAGAATCAATACAACGCGTACTGCCTCGCCGATGATATGATGGAGCCCTACCGGCCCTTTGTGGACCGGCTGGTTTGCAGCCTGGTCGCTGCGGAAGATCCGGCAGTTGAAATCACGGGCATGGTAAAAAAGCAACTGCTCACCCTACCGGCCCTTGATGTAATCATCGAAAACCAGAAAAGCCCGCTAATGAATGCGGTGCAAAAAACCACGGCTTCATTAGCCCGCTGTTTTGAGGGCCGGTCCAGGAAGCTGTCCTTCCCCGAACTGCAATGAAATTTAACCCGATAAAGCGATGTATGAACGCCTTAATGCATACCGCATCATGTGGGTATTAGTCCATTTTGACCTGCCAACCGAAACAAAAAGGGACCGGAAAAACTACGCCCTTTTCCGTAAGAAGATCCTTGCGGACGGGTTCGCCATGTTCCAGTTCAGCATGTATATACGGCATTGCAGCAGCCGGGAGAATGCGGAAGTACATCTCAGGAGGATTAAAAACATCCTGCCGCCGAAAGGTCATATCGGCATTATGTGCGTTACCGATAAACAATTCGGGATGATGGAGATTTTCCGCGGGCGTGAATTAGTCGATGCACCTGAGACTTCCCAGCAGCTTGAGCTTTTTTAAAAAATGAGGGTCAGGAATGAAAAAATGGGAAGTGAATCCCATTTTTTCATTTAGAACCCTGGCCTAAACAACACAAAATCACCCTTTTGCGCGATTTGTGTTGTTAAAGAGCTAAGCTACGCGATTAATTGAAAGCAAATCACAACCCTTTTCAGACTGGTTCAGTTTAAGCCCTTGTTGTTAAAGAGCTAAGCTACGCGATAAAATGAAAGCAAACCGGTCCCG
>JBBIGW010000220.1:0-4280 GCA_037447355.1 Bacteroidia bacterium
CTTCCTGATGGCCTATGACGAGCATTTCAGCACCAGTGTGCCGGGATCCGTCAGCAGCCAGCAATGGATTGAAAAAGTACTGGACGGGACCGCAAAAGATATTCCTTCCGGAAAAATTGTATTGTGCCTTGCCGGTTACGGATATGACTGGACGGCCGGCCAGGAAGCAGTGACCCTGACCTACCAGCAGGCCATTGCCACCGCCAAGGAATTCCACGCAGTACCTGAATTCGGTAATACCAGTTACAACAATCATTTTTCCTATACTGCTGCCGGTCAGAAAAAGCATGAAGTGTATTATACCGATGCCGCCACCAATTTTAACTGCATGCGGTTTGCGGATGAATATGGAACGGCCGGCACGGCCCTCTGGCGGCTCGGCAGCGAAGATGAACGGCTCTGGCTATTCTACAACCGGAGCCTGAGTAATGCCGCCATCCGGCAGCAGCCCTTTGATTTCTCCCTGCTAAAAACCATAAAACCTCTTCATGAAAAACCCGATTATATCGGTGACGGCGAAATTTTAAATGTGATGACTTCTCCTGCGGAAGGCCGCCTGGAACTGGAAACCGATACAGCCGAAGCCATCATTGCGGAGCAGCGCTATGTGAAGCTGCCCTCCTCCTATGTCATCCGGAAATATGGAACTGTGCACCGGCAGGTTATCCTGACCTTTGACGACGGGCCCGATCCCGTGTTTACTCCCCGGATTCTCGATATCCTTAAAAAAGAAAAAATTCCCGCTGTATTCTTTATAGTTGGCATGGAAGCAGAAAATAACCTGCCCCTCTTAACCCGTATTTTCCGCGAAGGACACGAGATCGGCAACCATACATTTACTCATCCCAATATCGCGGAAGTGAGCACCGAACGGGCCACTACAGAAATGGAAAGCACCCGGCTGCTGATTGAGGCGGTAACCGGGCGCAGCACCGTATTGTTCAGGGCACCCTACAATGCGGATGCGGAACCCAGTTCGGATGTGGAGTTACGGCCTGTGGCCCTGAGTAAAGAACAAAATTATTATACGGTAGGGGAGAGCATTGATCCGGATGACTGGGAAACCGGGGTAACTGCGGACAGTATTTATGCAAGGGTAGTCCGCCAGTACGAAAAAAATCCCGATAAAGGAATCATTCTTTTACACGATGCGGGCGGTAACCGCCAGGCCACGGTGGAAGCCCTGCCGCGCATCATCCGCTATTTCAAAAACAACGGAATTCAGTTTACCAATGTGGCAGGACTGCTGGGAGTTTCCAACAAAGTGGTAATGCCGCCGGTCAGCAGCAATATGCTGCGGATCGACAGCGGTATTGCCCATGCCGGTTACTGGATCGAAAAGTTCCTTTCGGCAGTTTTTTGGGTGGCTGTCATTGCCGGGCTGGTCCGGATCCTGCTGCTGGCCGTAATGGCCGTATTGCAAAAGATCAGGCATTCAATTTATAAATCCGTACTGACCCCGGCTACTGTCACTATTCCGGCGGTAACTGTTATTGTTCCTGCCTACAACGAAGAGGTCAATGCTGTCAGCACAGTCAGGGCTTTATTGCAACAGGACTACCCGGATATCCGGATCCTGTTTGTGGATGATGGCTCAAAAGACAATACATACCAGCTGGTACTCGATACATTTTGTGAGCATGACCGGGTAACGGTTCTCAGCAAAGCAAACGGCGGGAAAGCGTCCGCACTGAATTACGGTATTGCCCGTGCTGCAACCGGCTTCGTGGTTTGTATTGATGCCGATACACAACTCAGGCCGGATGCGGTAAGCCAGCTGATGAAACACATAACTGCGGTTACAGGTAGCCGGGGGATCGTCGGAGCCGTGGCAGGAAATGTAAAAGTGGGTAATGAAAAAAACCTGCTGACCAAATGGCAGAGTATTGAATATACCACAGCACAAAATTTTGACCGCCGTGCCTTTGACCTGATCAATGCAATTACCGTGGTACCGGGCGCCATTGGTGCCTTCCGGAAGGAGGCGATTGAAAAAGCCGGTGGTTTTACCACTGATACCCTGGCGGAGGACTGTGACCTGACGATTCGTATTATACGTGCCGGCTACCGGGTGGTGAATTGCAGTGAAGCCATTGCCGTAACCGAAGCGCCGGAGACATTAAAACAGTTTATGAAACAGCGGTTCAGGTGGAGTTACGGGATCATGCAGGCCTTTTGGAAAAACAGGGATGCCTGTTTCAATCCCCGGTATAAAGGACTCGGGATGATCGCTCTTCCCAATATCCTGCTCTTCCAGGTCCTGCTGCCCCTGTTCGCGCCGATGGCAGACCTGATGCTGCTGCTGGGCCTGGCCTGGAACCGTCATAACCCGGAAAGTCTCCATAAAATCGGGGGGTATTACCTGCTCTTCCTGTTGCTGGATGTCCTGATCAGTTTGATCGCATTTGCCTTTGAAAAAGAGCAACCGGCCAAACTGGTATGGCTGATTCCCCAGCGCTTTGCCTACCGGCAGCTGATGTATTTCACCCTTTTCAAATCCATCCTCCGTGCCATTAAGGGCGAAGGGCAGGGATGGGGGGTATTAAAAAGAACCGGGAATGTAAAGCAATTTGCCGCCGTACAACAGGGTACCTGACAGGAACTTCCACATTTTCACCGACAGGAATTGCCCGTTGAACGAAGAAACGGTCCGGCCGCCTGATTTGAACGGTAAGTTTATACTGCTAATAAACGATACATATACTTTCTAACAATTAAAAAGAATTACCATGAAAAAAATGATTATTGCCGCTTTTGCCCTGCTGTCTTTCAGTGTAGCAGGAATGGCCCAGGCCCCGGCCAAGACTTCGAAAACCGGTAAAGAAACCGTAAAACAATCAACCGCAAAAACAGCGGATAATAAAATGATGAAAGCCCCTGCTGCAATGAAACCGGCGGCTGCTACTGTGAAAACGGAAACAGTTAAAACAAAGGCTGCACCCGCCAAAACAACTGCGGCCACCCTGGGAAAGGCAGTTGAAAAACCGGTTACTGCAGTAAAAAAAGACGGCACTCCGGACAAACGATACACTGCTAACAAACACCTCAAAAAAGACGGTACCCCTGATAAGCGGTTTAAGGAACATAAAAAGGGTTGATCCGTGCCATTCCTTGCTGAACCCCGGGTATATACCGGGGTTTTTTATTGTACGGGATCCGTCCGGTATTTTCCCTTCCCTTCTACCTTTGCCGGAATCGAAATAGTAACCCTGTATGAAGAAAATAATCCTTCTTGTATTATTTGCCCCTCCCCTGTTTGCCGGCGCCCAGGATGGCACAGTAAAAACCCTTCGCGCTGAGGCGGAAAGAACCATCCAAAAAGAAGCGGATACTACCAAAAAAAGCTGGCGAAAAGGCGGTATGTATGGCATTAATATTTCCCAGGGTTCGCTGAGCAACTGGGCGGCCGGAGGAGATAATTTTTCCATATCCGTCAACTCCCTGCTCAGCTTGTATGCTTATTATAAAAAAGGCAAACACAGCTGGGACAACAGCTTTGATTTCAATATCGGCTACATGAATACCACGAGCCTGGGCAGCCGGAAAAATGATGACCGCTTTGATTTCCTGACCAAATACGGTCATGCGCTGAACCCCAAACTCAACCTCTCCGGGCTGGTCAACCTCCGTTCCCAGCTTTTCAAAGGATACACGTACCCTGATAATGTAAAGACTTTTTCCTCGGCCTTTATGGCACCGGGTTACCTGCTGACCAGTCTGGGTCTGGATTACAAACCCAACAAGAACCATTCGATCTTCTTCTCACCGGTTACCGCCCGCTGGGTGATCGTCCGTGATACCGCGCTCTCCAATAAAGGTCTTTATGGGGTATCCCCGGGTAAAAAGTCCAACCTGGAATTCGGCGCCTTTGCCACGATCAGTTATATGCGGGAAATCAATAAGCATATAACCTATAAAAGCCGGATCGATCTCTTCTCCAATTACCGGCACAATCCGCAGAATATCGACCTCTTTATGTCCAATATCCTGAATGCCAAACTGGGTAAAGTATTATCCGTATCCTGGAGCCTTGATTTTATCTATGATGATGATGTACGCCTCTTTGGCAAGAACCAGCGCTCCGCCGCCCTGCAGGTCAAATCGCTCGTGGGCATCGGTTTTCTTATACGATTCTGATTGAAAACGCCCGGGATTATTAAATTATTAATTACTGATTATTATCCCGCACCGCAGGTTGTTGGCTAATGGCTATATTTAACATTTTCTTTATACTATTTTTTTTCTTTACCGGTTTCTGCTGTGCAATATCTTTGCGGCAC
>JBBIGW010000221.1:0-4180 GCA_037447355.1 Bacteroidia bacterium
TCAGTTTAATAACCGGCAGGTGGATATTGACCGGTTCAACAGTTACACTACCGAACTCCGGCTGTTACAGCAATACCGCTTAGGCCGGCAATTAAGCACCCTTAGCGCCGGGCTGCAGTATATGAACAATGATCTTCATCGCACCCAACTGGGGAAAGGGACCACCGGGAGCGATTATGACCTGACCCTTGCAGCTCCCCAATGGGGCAGGGACCTGCACTTTAAAACAAAGAATATCGCCCTGTTCGCCGAAAACAACCTGCGGTTATCCCGGGTGTTTTCGCTCAACCTGGGTGCCAGGATTGAAGCGGGCAACACAGCTATGAGCGGTACGATAACGTATTACCCGGGGAACGAGATCCCCGTCCGCATTGAACACCGGTTTCCATTATTCGGGGCCGGCCTTTCCTTCAAACCAACAGACAATATGGAACTGTATGCCGGTTTTTCACAGGCCTACCGTCCAATGCTTTTCAAAGACCTGATCCCGGGTTCCCTGTATGAAAAAGTGGACCCGGCCATTAAAGATGCCAAAGGATATAATGCAGAAGCCGGTTTCAGGGGGAACTGGAAATTTTTAAAATGGGATATTACCGGTTTCCTGCTCCGGTACAATAACCGGTTCGGCACATTGGCGGAAACAGATAACAACGGGAACTTCTATACCTGCCGGACCAATACCGGCAATTCCCTGACCAAAGGAATAGAAGCATTGATCCAGGCAGACTGGCTTGCCGGGAACAAAGTTTTCTTTTCCGTCTTTACCTCAACTGCACTTGTACATGCCCGTTATACCCGGGGTTTTGTAAAATCAGGCAATACGAATATCAATATTACCGGGAATAAAATCGAAAGCGCCCCGGGGATCATCAGCCGGAATGGCATCACGGCCCGGTACCGGAAATACAGCATATCCGCTTTGTACAGCTATACCGGGGAAACAGTGGCAGATGCCCTGAATACCCGGGAACCTGCGGCCGCCACCGGGGCGGTTGGCCTTGTGCCTTCCTATGGCTTGCTGGATATGAGCCTGCTGTTCCGTATTTCAAAAAACCTGGACAGCAAATTAACCATCAGCAACCTGGCCAATAAACAGTATTTCACCAAGCGGCCCCTGTTTTACCCCGGTCCCGGAATATGGCCATCCGAAGGCCGGAATTACTGTTTCACCTTCTCCGTGCGCCTTTAACGCTGACCTGTTGCCAGCAGGGGCTTACCCATTGGCGGGAAAAGAAGTATCTTTAGTTACCCAAGGACATTGGTAAAACCCAACGAATGCAGCAGAGTACACTGAAAAAGTTATCGGAAGTACTGGGCATCAGTATCTCGACCGTATCGAGAGCGCTGAAGAATCATCCGGATATTTCGGAACATACCAAGGCCAGGGTACGGGACCTGGCCACGGCCATGGAATATGAGCCGAACAGTTACGCGGTGCAGCTAAGGACCCGCCAGAGTAATGTAATGGGCATCCTGGTCCCTTCCATCAATAATTTTTTTTACGATTCCTTTATTGCCGCGGTGGAAGAAGAAGCCCGGCAGCAGGGGTATTCCGTACTGATCATGCAATCCAGGGACCAGCTGGAAATTGAAAATGCCAACCTGCATTTATTCCGGAAGAATATGGTCTCGGGTGTATTTGCATCGGTGTCTATCGAAACAGAAGACATGACCGCCTTCCACCGGCTCAGGGATATGAAGATACCCGTCATCTTTTTTGACCGGGTACCGGAACTCCCTGATTATTGCAAAGTCTGCCTGCCGGATGCCAAAGCGGCCCGGCTTGCAGCCGAAGTGATTCTTCAGAAAAAAAAGAAAAAAGTGTTAGGCCTTTTCGGGCATCCCCATCTCAGTATCACTAAAATGAGGGCCGCTTCTTTCCGGGAAACACTGGAGCGGAACGTACCGGGACCTCAACTCAGCATTGATTACCCCGAAGGCATTGAGAAATCCCGGGAAGTAACGCTGGCTGCTTTAAGAGGAAACGATAAACCCGATGTGATCTTTTGTATGGGCGACCTGATCCTGGTAGGGACCATGCACGCCATACATGAACTGCAACTGGATGTGCCGGGAGATATCTCCGTGATCAGCATCAGCAACGGGCTCTTCCCCACCATGTACCATCCGAAAATCACTTACGTGGAGACCAACGGGGCCAAACTCGGTAAACTGGCTTTTTCCCGGATGATGTCGGCCCTCCGAAAGGAGCCCTTCCCGGAAGTCAGTTTCCTCGAAGCAGAACTGATGGAAGGCGGATCCATCTGATACCGCTTATTTATCCACGCAAACGTTATAGATAACGGCCCGGCTTGTTCCTTACTACCTGATGGTTTATTTTAGAACCCATTGTTACAAAGACCAGGACCGGGTTCATCCGGCGGGTTTACACCTCTAAACGATTGCTGATGAATACCACCAAGATCAAGATTTCCCTGTTCCTGAATTACTTTGTATTTGCCATCCTGCTCAACAGCGTGGGAACCGTCATTCTCCAGGTACAGCATAATTTCGGAGTGTCCAAAGGGGCAGCCAGCATACTGGAAGCTTTCAAGGACCTGAGTATTGCCGCTACCTCCTTCCTGGTTGCTTCTTATGTAGTTCGTATCGGCTACAAAAAAACGATGCTGGCCGCGCTGGCTTTTGTTTCCATCATGTGCCTGGTGATCCCTTCCGTCAACAGTTTCCTGATGACCAAACTGCTCTTTGCCACGGCCGGGGTCAGTTTTGCCCTGATCAAAGTGAGTGTATTCTCCACCCTGGGGCTGGTTACCGGCAGCAAGAAAGAACACCTGAGCCTGATGAGTTTCCTGGAATCCTTTTTCATGGTGGGTGTACTCAGTGGTAATTTTATTTTCAGCGCTTTTGTTGACAATGATCATCCCCAATCCAGGTCCTGGTTTGCCGTTTACTATCTCCTCGCAGGGCTTTCCATCCTTGCCTTCCTGTTATTGCTTTCCGCCCCGCTGGATGAATCTGTAGTGAAGCAAGCGGAAAAAAAAGAATCCAAAACCTTATCCGGTGATTTCAGGGGAATGCTGAAACTGATCCTGCTTCCGCTGGTCCTTGTCTTTATCGGCTGCGCTTTTTTTTATGTGCTGATTGAACAAAGCATTATGAGCTGGCTGCCCACTTTCAATAAAGATGTGATCCATCTTTCCACCAGCCTGAGCATTCAAATGGCCAGTATCTTATCCGCGTCGATCGCCCTGGGCCGCTTCCTCGCCGGTCTCTTGCTGCGGAAAATCGACTGGATCTTTGTGCTGCTGGTCTGCCTTCTCGCTGCCGGGGCATTGGTACTGATTACGGTGCCATTGACAAAAAACATGGCGGGTACTTCCATCAACAGCCTGAAAGATATCCCCCTTGTGGCCTTTGCCTTCCCGCTGATCGGGCTCTTCCTGGCTCCTGTTTACCCGGCTATTAATTCAATCATTCTAAGCAATCTTCCCGCTCATAAACATGCATCCATGTCGGGACTGATTGTGGTATTCTCCGCTTTGGGCGGCACCACCGGTTCTATTATCACCGGGCATATTTTCGGCGCTTACGGCGGACAGACAGCTTTTTATTTTTCCCTGGGCCCCATCCTCCTGCTGATCCTTCTTCTTCTCCTCTTCAAAAAAATGCAACCCGCAACCGGCACTGCTCCTGTATTCAGCAGCGGTAGCTCCCATTAATTTTTCCCAGTATGAGTTTAACCGAAAGGAATACCGGCATCAGCCCGCTCTTCGAAGCCGTGCAACTGAACAGGGTCTTTCCCGATGGAAAAACCTTTGCGGACTGCATTCCTCAATACCCCGAAGAACTTATCAGGGCGGCCTGGCTCTCCCGGAAAGACAAACCGGGTTTTGACCTGAAAAAATTTGTACTGGAACATTATGAGCTTCCGGTACCTCATTCGCAACATTACCGCAGCGATCCCCGGAAACCGGTACAGGAAAATATTGAAACTCTCTGGACCGTACTGACCCGGCAACCGGGTACCGGGCAAGGAACCCTGGTACCCCTTCCGTTTCCCTATATCGTTCCGGGCGGACGTTTCGGCGAGATCTATTACTGGGACAGTTATTTCACCATGCTGGGTTTAAAAGAATCGGGACGGTATGAGATGATCGAAAACATGATCAATAACTTTTCCTGGCTGATCGATACACTGGGTTATATCCCCAACGGCAAC
>JBBIGW010000222.1:0-4170 GCA_037447355.1 Bacteroidia bacterium
TTGCAGGAAGCCGGCACCCGGGTCCACCTTCATTATTTTTCTTACAACCACCGGGGCAATCCCAATGAACTGAACCAGTATTGTGAAAGCATCCATGTATATGAAAGAAAAACCGGTTACAGGGGATTTTCCTTCCGCATTCCCTATATCGTTTCTTCCCGTATCAACGAGGAACTGATCCATAACCTGAACCGGGACCATCATCCCGTTTTGCTGGAGGGAGTGCATTGTACAGGTATCCTTGCACAACTGAACCGGGAGAACAGGAAGATCGTGGTACGCCTGCACAATAACGAAAGCGAGTATTACCGTTTTCTTTCTATCAGTACCCGGAATCTCCTGAAGAAAATCTATTACCGTTTCGAAAGCGCCTTACTGGCCCGTTATGAAAAATCTTTACCAAAGGACCTGCCCTATGCCTGTATCTCCGCAACAGAAGAACGGTACTTCAGGGAAGAGTGCGGGTTGAAACAAACTTTCTTCCTTCCGGTATTCACTCCTTTCCGGGAAATAAATTCCCCCGGAGGTATGGGTTGTTTTTGTCTCTACCACGGAAACCTGGGGGTGGCCGAAAATGAGAAAGCGGCCACCTGGCTGCTGACCGAAGTATTTTTCAGGATAAAACTGCCCTTTGTGATAGCGGGAAAAAATCCGTCCAGGCGTTTGGATAAAATGGCGCATTTATGCCAGCATACCTGCCTGGTGGCCAATCCAACCGAAACGGAATTAAATGACCTGGTACGGAAAGCGCATGTCAATGTGCTGCCCTCTTTCAGTTCTACCGGGATCAAGATCAAATTGCTGCACGCTTTATGCGAGGGAAGACATTGCGTGACCAATGAAGCGATGGTCGCCGGTACGGAGCTCGAAGCCGCCTGTCATATAGGTGCGAATGCAGGTGCCATTGCATCGATCCTCCTGCAATTGCATCGTCAGCCATTTACGGAGGAAGAAATACGGTTAAGAAAAAGTCTGCCGGCCCTTTCGGGCGATAACAGTGCACATGCCCGCCTGCTTAGTCAATACTTATGGTAGCATTGTCCAGTACCCGTCCTCTTTCCGTACGGATCATACGGGCGGGGAATTTCTGTACCACGATATAATCATGGGAAGCCATTACGACGGCGGTATTATAATCTTTGGCAATCTGGAAGATCAGGTGCATGATCTCGTCCGATGTTTCGGGATCCAGGTTACCGGTAGGCTCATCCGCTAATACCAGTTTGGGGGAATTGAGCAGGGCCCGGGCAATATCAATCCGTTGCTGCTCTCCGCCGCTCAGTTCAAAAGGCATTTTAAAGCCTTTGGAACGCAATCCCACTTTATCCAGCACATCAGCGATCTTTTCATTCATCAGTTTTTCATCGGTCCAGCCGGTGGCCCGCAGCACAAACTTCAGGTTATCATTCACGTTCCGGTCGGTCAGCAATTGAAAATCCTGGAATACCACACCGAGGGTGCGACGCAGGTAAGGGACTTTTTTCCAGTCCAGGCCCTTCAGGTTAAAACCGGCCACGGTACCCTCCCCCTCCTTCAGTTCCAGTTCCCCGTACAGGGTTTTCAGCAGGCTCGATTTGCCGGTACCCGTCTTGCCCACCAGGTACACGAACTCCCCTTTGTTAACGGTCAGGTTTACATCCTGTAAGATCAGGTTTTGGCCCTGGTATATATTGGCATTTCTCAGTTCTATAATCGGCTCGGACATCTGTTAACGGGTTTCCTGCAAAATAAAGCAAAGAATGCCTGAAAAAGCACAAAAATTTACTTTAACTAATTTTTTAGTTGTTTAACTAAAAATTTAGTTTTAGCTTCGGTTTATCAAAACAAGCATATGAAAGCATTGACGAAAGCAGAAGAACAGATCATGCAGGTACTGTGGAAACTGGAGCAGGCCTTTCTCCGGGAGATCGTGGAGGAAATGCCGGTACCCAAACCACACCAGAATACGGTAGCCACCCTTTTGAAGATCCTCGTGGAAAAAGAATTCGTAGCTGTGGAGGTACTGGGCCGGCAACACCGTTATTCCCCGCTGATCTCAAAGGAAGATTATTCCGGCAAAAGTATTAAACAACTGGCCAAAAATTATTTTGAAGGATCCTTCAGTAATGTGGTCTCTTACCTCGTAAAAGAAAACAATATTTCGGTGGATGAACTGGAGCACCTGCTCAAACAAATTAAAAAACAGCAAAACCAGCCCAAATGAATCCATTGCTTAATTACGGGGGCCAGGTGACAATCATCTCTGGTCTCTTATACAGCTATTATCATTTTGTGTTGCGGAATAAAAAATTCCATCGTTACAACCGTTTTTACCTGCTGGGTGCAGCAGGGCTGAGCCTTTTATTACCCCTGTTTAATATTCCTGTCTATTTTTCTGAAGCGGAAACCGGATCTTCCTTTGTTTACAACACGCTGACTGTATTATCCGGAACGGGGAATGAAGAATCCGTAACTGTTTATGCCGGCATCCCCGAAAAAGAGAGCTGGTTCACCTTAACGCATATCCTCCGGCTGGTCTATATAAGTACGGCAGGGCTGGTGCTGCTGAGAATGATCTTTTCCCTGCTGAAAATTCACCGGATCATCCGCCGGCACGCGGTGGAGAAAATTGAGAATATCCGTTTCCTGAATACCGAAGAACCCGGTACACCCTTCTCCTTTTTCCGCTGGTTGTTCTGGAACCGTAAGATCGAACTCAATTCAGAAAAAGGCGAACAGATCTTCCGCCACGAGTTGTTTCATATAGAGCAAAAGCATAGCCTGGATCTGCTGTTCCTGGAGTTACTGACTGTGGCCGGCTGGTTCAATCCATTTTTTCATTTAATGAAACGGGAAACCAGGGCCATCCATGAATTCCTGGCCGACCAGTTTGCCGTAACCGAAAATAACCGCTGGGACTATGCCGAACTCCTGCTGATGCAGGTGCTGAATACCCATCAACGACTCGTTCACCCTTTTTTCCAAAACCAGATAAAAAGACGTATAGCCATGATTACTTCTCCCCAAAAAACCTCCCACCAGTACCTTCGCAAGCTGATGGTACTGCCGGTAACGGCGCTGGCCGTGATCCTGTTTGCTTTCAGTTATAAAAATAATAAGCCCGTATCAAAAGTGCCAACAGGTGAAAAGTTAACTGTTATTATTGATGTGGGCCATGGCGGAGAAGATCCCGGGGTCACGGGCGGTGACGGGGAAAAGGAAAAAAACCTGGTACTGTCCATTGCGCAAAAAATCAAATCACTAAATCAAAACGGAACGTATAAAATCATTCTAACCCGTGAGCGTGATTTTCTTCCTGCTCTTAAATCAAGGGTTGACGCGGGTATGGGACAGACCCCGGCCTTGTTCCTTTCCCTGCATATAAATAATTCGCCGGACAGGGAAAAAACGGGAATTGAAGTTTACATTCCCAAAAAGGAAAACAAATACTTTAGTGAAAGTAAAGCGCTGGGGGCAATCCTGATCGGGAAGCTTGCAGAAAACTTTGAAACGACCCGGAATATTTCACAACAAAAGCAGACGATCTGGGTTTTGGAAAACAGTAATTGTCCCTCAGCGCTGGTTGAAATCGGATATATGAGTAATGCAAAAGATCTTGCATATATAAGCAACCCGGACAACCAGGTTATTATTGCACAAAAGATCCTGGATGCGATAGATGGATTTACGCTACTGAGGCAAGTCAAAAAAGTAACCAGTTCACCCTCCATCCCGGAAGATACGGCCATAACTCCTGCACGACATACGGCGGTGTTCGGCAATATGGTAATCATCAGCGACAGCATCATTTTCAGGAGCGCCCCGCCGCAGGACCCCAAAAACAATATGCAGGAATCCATTACTATTATGAATGGGAAACGAATTTTTAAAATGGAGTATGAAGGGAAGGCCATTCTTTGTGACAGCATTGAAATCTACGGTAAGGATGATAATAAAGCCATTGCCCTGTATGGCTCACAGGCACGCAGCGGGGTCAAGGTGATCTATAACGGGAAGATCACGGATATGGAAATAAAGGAAGCGGATAATCCGGAAGCCGGAAAAATCTTTGAAAAAGTGGAAATCGAGGCTGCGTTCCCAGGCGGTATGGATGCCTGGCGCAAATACCTCGAAAGAAACCTGGATGCTGAAGTTCCTGTTAACCAGAAAGCACCGGCGGGGGTTTACACC
>JBBIGW010000223.1:0-4159 GCA_037447355.1 Bacteroidia bacterium
AAAGTCCGAAGCCCAGTAATTCATTCAGGGCAAAAGCCGTGGCACATTCAATGGCCGCGGAAGAGGATAGTCCCGCACCCAGCGGCACATCCCCGTAAACCGTCATTGAAAAACCGGGAACCCGGAACCCCCTGCCGGTTAACTGCGCCACTACCCCAAGTATATAAGTGGACCAGTGCCCGGGTACGGGTTTTATATCTGCAGCCGGCACTTCCACTGTTTCATTGAAGTCGACCGAATGAAGCCGGTAATGCGTTCCGCCTGTATTATCAACGGCCACATACACCGCCTTATCGATCGCGGCCGGTAATACAAACCCGTTATTATAATCCGTATGTTCCCCGATCAGATTGATCCGGCCGGGCGACCGAACCACCAATGTCTGTGCATTCACGTAGGGCTGAAGTACTTCGGGTATCCTGTATCCTCCTTCCATATCTATTTTGAGCTTACCTGGTTTATGTATTTCCCGCTGATCTCATCGTACAAGCCCAGCAGGCTGTTTGCATTTCCTTTCTCATCAAAAAATTTCTCCCAGGTGTTCAGGGGTTCCCAGATACAGGTTCCCTTTCCCCGGCCGCCCTTCACTTCAAAGGCGATCTTGTTCACCGCTTCTTTCCGGTGCGAATATTCCACCACGATCACATCCTTATCGTATCGCCTGGAAAGATCATTGAGATTATACTCCAGGTCTTCCAGGGTACCGTGCCATTTCGGATAATACGATTCACCGATCACATCGAAATGAACCCCGCGGGCCAGCATATTGTCAATGAAGAAAACGGATTCATCGTTTTGCCCGCCCAGTGCCACATGCAGCATCATGATTACAGCCGGGTCCACCGATTTCACCGCGGCCGTTCCGGCATTGACTAACTGAGCCAGCCTGTCGAAATGACTGACATTGCCTTCCGGCCAGATGATACCGTGGTTGATCTCATTGCCCACCTGCACCATATCCGCTGTGGTTCCCTGGTCTTTCAGTTCCTGCATGACCCGCTTTGTGTATTCATATACTTCACTCAGCAGGTTTTCAAATGAAAGGAATTTCCAGGCAGCCGGCTTGTACTGTTTGCCCGGATCAGCCCAGTAATCGCTGTAGTGAAAATCCAATAACAGTTTCATTCCCGCCGCTTTCACTCTTTTGGCCATCTGTTTTGTATGTTCCAGGTCGCAAAAACCTTTACCGGGGGAATACCCACTGTCAGCCGCCGGGTTGTGAAAAAGCCGGAGCCGTACATAATTGAATCCATGCTCCTTTAGTATTTGTATCGCATCCCGCTGAACACCCTGATCTGAGAATTTCATCCCCCTTGCTTCCAGTTCAGGCAGGAAGGAGATATCCGCACCGAGCATCTTTCCCACTTCTCTTTTCTTTGCCTGCTCAGCAGTCAGTTTATATTTATCGTTCATTGTAATAGTGGCCACTTCTTCCGGGGAGATCGCCTGGATATCCGTACCACCGGACCAAAGTCCCGTTGCCCTTGCTTCAAATTTTATCATGCCCGGTTCCGTGCCGGCCTGTATAATGACCTGGCATTTCCCGTTGAACAGGGTGCGCTGCCAGGCCCCTTCTTCACATTTATCCGGTTCATGACTGGCGGGATCTCCGTTGCCCACGCCGATAATTTTTCCATCGCCTTCAATCGTGAACCTAACCAGGTTATCCGCATCCGGCACTTCCCTTCCTTCCCGGTCGAGTACGGTAATATTTAATACAGTTGCATCTTTGCCATCAGCCAGTATCGTTGTTTTGTAAGGTGTCACCACCACTTCCACCGGAAGCCCGGTGGTTTCCACTTTACTGGTGATCCTTTTCCCTTTCTTATAGGCCACGGCTTCCAGGGTACCTGGTTCATACGGCACTGTCCAGTTCAGGTGACTGTTGCGGGGCATCTCTTTTTTGCCGAGACTTTTCCCGTTCAGGAACAACTCTACATTATCCGCATTGCTGTTGACCCATACATCTACCGGGTCACCCTCCTTTTTATTCCAGCCGGGCGCTTTTTCTTTCCAGTTCCAGTGCGGGGAGATGTGCAATACATCTTCATCCGTCCACCAGCTTTTGTAGTAGTAATAAATATTCTTGGGAAAACCGCAGACATCCATCACCCCAAAATGGGAATTGATATTGGGCCATTGGTACGGCGTGGGTTCACCCCGGTAGTCAAAGCCGGTCCAGATAAAACCACCCAGCCAATAATCATTCGTGGCCGCTAAGGTCCACCAGTCTTCCGCCTTACTGGCCCACCAGGGAGCGGTAATATCCTGGTCAGGCACATACCCACGGATGGTATCTTTTCTATAAATACCGCGGGTGGTAACCGTGCTCCCCATTTCTGTACCGATAATAGGTTGCCCCGGATGATCCCGGTGATAATCCGCTACGGCAAACTGCCGGTAATTAAAAGAACGGACCGGGATCACTTCATTCACACCTTTGTAAACATTACCCAGGTCCGCCGCATAGGTGCAGGTCCGTGTGGGATCCAGTTCTTTTTGTTTGGCGATAAATGCCTGGGCAATTCTTTTCCCGGTGCTATTGCTGTGGATCCATCCCTCTTCATTACCGATGGACCAGATAAAGACGGAAGGACGGCTCCGGTCTCTCCTGATCAGCCGTTCAAACTGGCCCATGTACTCGGGGCCACTGTTGAGCAGTCGCTGTTCATCCATTACCAGCATACCGAGGCTGTCACAGGCATCCAGTAATCCGGGGCCGGGGGCATGGTGACTCGTACGGTAAGCATTCGCGCCCATTCTTTTGAGCAGGCCAATGCGGTAGTACTGCAGGTAATCCGGCAAAGCGCTCCCGATCCCCGCATGATCCTGGTGGTTGTTAACGCCTTTTAGTTTCAGGTATTCCCCATTGAGAAAAACGCCATTGGGTTTGATCTCAATGGTACGGATGCCAAAACGCAGTTGCACACTGTCCACTATTTTTCCGCCTTGCTTCACTACCGATACCACCCGGTACAGGTAAGGGTCATCCAGGGACCATTTCCTTGCCCCCGCAATAACGAGGCTTTGTTTTACAACGGATGATCCGTTTACAGGTAAAGCAAGCACCTGCTCTTTTGCCTGTGCCAGTTTCTTGCCGCCCCGGTCAGTGAGATAGGTAAACACGGAACAGCCGGTTCCCTCCGGGGACTGATTAGCCACGGTGGTTTCTACGGTTATAACAGACTGGTTTCCGTTTACGGAGGAATAAGCAAATACTCCCTGAGGGGTAATATGGGTATTGTTAAACCGGTTCAGCCATACATGACGATAAATGCCGGCGCCTTCATAAAACCAGCCTTCGTACTGTGTGGCATTGGCTCTCACCACCACCACATTGTCTTTATCATAGCTGATAAAATCCGTAATATCAAAATCCACTCCCAGGTACCCGCTTTGGTTATGGCCGAGGTAAAATCCATTGATCCAGCAATCAGCATCCCGGAAAACTCCGTCGAACTGCAATTGAAACCGCTGGCCGGAATCGGAACGGGCTATGGTAAAATGTTTCCGGTACCAGCCGATACTGGTCTCCGGGAACAGGCCTCCCACGGGTTTGTACCCATGGGCCATCACGTCAAAATTTTCTTTTCGTACAAAGGGAAACTCCACCGCCCAGTCATGCGGCAGGTCCAGCTTTCTCCATTTGCTGTCATCATAACGTGGATCAATAGCCGTAGTCGGTGCCGCCCCTGATTTGGAAAATATATTGGCGATGGAATAATTAAAATCCCTGGCCGGGTCAGCGGCATGGCCAAAGCTGAATGACCAGTCCCTGTCAAAATTCTGTTGCTGCCGCTGGGCAGACAAGGGTTGCGCCAGGGTTATTATAAAAAGCGGAAAAATGGCAAGCCGTTTCATACATCCAAATTACTGAAGTATGCAACGTAGCGGGCCTACCGGAAGGCATTTAACGCAATCGTTGGCTTACCGGAATTATCAAAAGCTCCCTTGGGATACCCGTTCCAGTTGACGCTGCATTCCGGCTCCCAATAAAAGACACCCCGTACTTTTTTCCCGGGAACCGCCTTCATTTTCCCGATCAGGTCAGTTAAGAATGCCAGGCAGGCGGCGGACTGGTCCCAGCTCATCCCTACTTCAGTGATCATCACTTCCCGGCCATATCGGCTGATGAGGTCATTGATATTATACAGGCACT
>JBBIGW010000224.1:0-4149 GCA_037447355.1 Bacteroidia bacterium
TGCTTTTATTGCTGCCTTCGGGTAAACTGGGCCAATGGGTAAAGCAATACCCGCAGATCAATGAACTATTCTTTCAGCAATACAATCTTCGTTATACGGAAATGCTGGATACGATCCATTCGCTGTTGTTTGACCGGATGGACCAGCGTTTATACAATTACCTGCTCGAGAAAAGCAAGCTGAAGGGGGAGAAGATCCTTTCCCTGCGTCACAAGCAGATCGCCGGGGAACTGGGTACGGCCCGTGAAGTGATCACCCGGGTGATGAAAAGACTGGAACAGGAGGGAAAATTGCGGCAATTGCCGGAAGGCATACAAATCATTTGAACTGGTGACACCGGTCACCGGGTGATTCGGAAGGGAAAATTTAGTTTTACGCTTAAATCAGGTACATGAAAAATAAAGGGCTCAGGTTATTGCTGGTTTGCCTGCTCTGCCTGGCCCTTGTATCCGGTATCGTATGGATCGTAAACAATTTTTAAACCGCCATGCCGGCCCGCCAGGGACCGGGGGCACTAAAATCTCCTTATTATGAAGCCAAACATGGGAACAGCCGACCGCATTATCCGCGTATTGCTTGCCGCCGTATTTGCTTACCTCTATTTCAGTGGTACTGTAACCGGTACACCGGGATTAATCCTCGTGATCCTGGGCGGGGTATTCGTCCTGACCAGCCTGGTTAGTTTTTGCCCGCTGTACACGATCGTGGGTCTGAATACCTGCCCGACCAAAAAACCATAACGAAAGAAATTAGTGAAAGCCGTGTCCCCGGGGATGCGGCTTTTTTTGTCCCTGCCCTGGTTCCGGGGGAGCGTCCGGATTGTTGTAACCGGTTTCGTATATTATTTCATTCACGGTTTTTCACCCCGCTACTAACAGCTTTTTGGCATACTCCATCTTCACTCTTTGCATGTATTCAAAAATCGAATGGCCGGTGCATTTTTTAAATCTTCGTTCGAATGTTCTTCTCCCTGCGCAGGGTATCCACTGTATAAATTTCAGCCGGGTTGTTTTCAATGCATTCCTGCGTTTTTAAAACCAGCTCATCCCCGGCCATTTTTGCCCGGTAAACAGGGTTAATTCCCCAATTACAGAATAGCAGGCTGTCGCAAACGACCGGTAAGTTTGTCGCTTTTCCCCGGCAGGAAGCCCGGGTAGCCGGGCTACATTTGTTGGCTCACCTTAAAAAATAAAAAAATGAAATCAGTGGAAATTATCATGCTGCCGGTTAAGGACAGGCAGCGGTCCAAAGAATTTTACCTGAAACTCGGGTTCCGGGTTTTGGTGGAAGCGCCGGCTGCGCATGGCGAAACCTGGATACAAATGGGTCTCCCGGGCGATACGACCAGCATGTCGCTGTCCGGCTTCCAGGGTATTATTTGCGAAACGGAAAGTATCGAAAAGGAAATCCGGGAGCTAAGGGAAAAGGGAATTGAAGCGGATAAAATTGACGATACCCCCTGGGGGCGCTTTGCCTGGCTGAAGGATCCCGACGGGAACCGTCTTTGCCTGCATGAAAAATGAGTCGGAAAGGCCGGGGTAATTTACGGGAGGGCGGGGCGAATAAATTCCTGCACGTGTAGCGTATTCTCCGACTTATATGCCAGGATACCGACTCAACATCAGCAAACTCACTCGCAAGCGCTGCCGCATCCGGATATACGAAAAGGCAGGGTAAAGACCCGGGCAGGGTGTTTTGGGAGGAGAAAGAGGGGTTGGTGAGGAGGCGCGGCCTCCGGGCCGCGAGTGAGACCACGGTCCCCTTCAATACGCCGCATTGAATTTGATTGCTACACTGAAATAATGTTTTTGCATCTACTCCCCGCATAAGGCGGGACAGGCAGGATGACAACGTCCTTTCTGCAAGGCTCAGAAAAAAACGGTTTATCTGGTGAAAAACCACTGATGACTAAAGAAGGGCTTAAAGTAGAATCCACTACATTCAGTCAAACCTTTTCTATGAATGCTGGTACTATTCAATCAATGATCCATGAAGTACGGGGGTGTAAAGTAATGTTGGACTATGATCTTGCTGTATTATATGGGTTGGAAACCAAAGTGTTAAATCAGGCTGTTAAAAGAAATCTGGCCAGGTTTCCTGCTGACTTTATGTTTCGTTTAAGTACCAGTGAATGGACCGTCATGCGGTCACAAATTGTGACCGCATCACAAAAAAAGAGAAACGCTTCGGTTAATCCCTTTGCTTTTACAGAGCACGGTGTTACCATGTTGGCCAGCATTTTGAAGACAGAGAAAGCAATAAAAACAAATATTGCCATCGTCAGAGCATTTATCTCACTTCGCCAGATAGCAATTTATAATAAAGAACTGGCAGACAGGATAGCTGCACTAAAAGATGACATCTATGGCCGTTTAGGAGAACACGATTCGCAGTTGGCTGCCATTTATGAAGCCATTGAGTCGCTGTTAGATAAGCAGTCGGATAAACTGAATTGGGATGATCGGGAGCGTGTAGGATTTAAAATGTCTGAAAGAGTATAAAAGGAGTTTGCATAATGCTCCCCCCTTACCAACTATCCTTCCACTCATACACATACTTATATCCCGCAGCACGTCCGTTATACAATACGGCGATCAGGGCGATCTTCGCACCCTTGCTGCCGGTGGGCAGACTGGCCCCGTTGATCATCACATCCACTGAAGAAGCGGGGTTGGGCGGTATCCCGGCTTTATGGGTAAAAGCGATATAACCGGTGATTTCCTTCTTACCTATTTTGCCGGTCAGGGAGATCGGTGAAATAACAGATCCGGGTTCGATCTCCGGACGGTCAAAGAACAGGGAAAAGTCGCCACTGGCGGAATACTGGTCCCCGCTGTTATTGACGGTAACACTGATCGTGACGGGGATCTTATCGGAGGGATAGATCTTCTTCGGTGGCACGGAATACGATGCGGTGATATCAAAGATATCGTTGGCGAGTGTCCATTTCGCTTTTAAAGTCCCATCTCCTGCGCTGAGACTGTAATTATTATCATTGGGGGCGAGTTTGTCATACGCCACCACCTGTACTACTTCCCAGTGGCCTTTATCTTTTTTAGCCGAGGGACTTTCCGGAATCATTTTGCCGACATCCACATACTTCTTCTGTGATTCCAGCATCGCTTTTATCCGCTTGTCCGTATCATCGATGAGCCAGCGCTGATTGGGGGAGAGGGATTTGTTTTTTACATTGGCTTCAACCGAACTGCGCACACTCACGGCTTCGGCATTGAGCTTCTTAATGATATCGGTCAGCTCATTGAGCCGGGCGGTCTTTTCTTTTGATTCCGGCGTTTTACGCAGCGCATTGTACTCCGCTTCGATCTTCTTTACCCAGTTGTTGAGGGTCTTGTCAGTTTTCTGCCAGGCCGGGTCTTCCCAGCGGGGATAGTTCAGGGGTACAGTCTGGTCCATATGGGTGTACTCATGCACCACCGTCATGGCATCGCCGATCAGGTTGGACTTATCACCATAAGGTCGCTCCTTCAGGAAATTATCCAGTTCGGCCGCTGTCAGCATATTATCGGATAAGGTGATATAGTTCTTTCCATTGAGTCCCGGGCCGGTCTCTGCATTGCCGTCAGCCGTTTTAATGAAACCAAACCGGACGGTTTTATTCTTGTAATAATCCTCACTGAGCCGTTTCGCGATCCCGGGTTCTCCCATCCGGATCAGGGTCCTGGTGAGCCAGCGTATGGCGACGATCTCGCGGGTATTCTGGGCAAACACAGATGCAGTCAGCAGAAGGCTGCTGAGGAAAAGCAGTTTTGTTTTCATGTGGAAGCGCATGGTCTGAAAATGAAGGTAGCGCCGGGGGGTGGCGGAAACAATGATTTGGGTCAGGGGTAGTCCGCGGCCGGCCGGCAGTTGTTTATAGTTGAAGCGTCATCAGGAGAAGCAGCGCGGGGTAATCCGGGACCGGTTTGCTTTCATTTTATCGCGTAGCTTAGCTCTTTAACAACAAGGGCTTAAACTGAACCAGTCTGAAAAGGGTTGTGATTTGCTTTCAATTAATCGCGTAGCTTAGCTCTTTAACAACGTCAAAGACAGAAGCCCCCATCATTCCTGCTCCACTTCTTCTTCCCTGATCCAGGCTTCGGGGGGTAATCCTCTTTTGAAGCGGTAGAGGGATTGTTTGATATAAACGCG
>JBBIGW010000225.1:0-4116 GCA_037447355.1 Bacteroidia bacterium
TTACTGCCTCCGAAATAATAACGGGCATAAGGACCAATATAAACGCTGGGCTGGTTGGATTTGCTGTCGGTAGTTGTGGAAGAGCCGGTATTGCTGCTTTTACTGTCTGATGTGTAAAAACCGAAACTGACGGCACCCCCTACAGCCAGGTTGTCTTTAATAAACCAGGCGATACTGGGATACACACTGATGGAAAAACTGTTCCCATCCGTATTGTAGACGGTCGGTGTATTGGAATAGGATGTTTTACTGTCACTGTTTGTATACTGAAAGCCGCCGAATCCCACGCCAGCAAGACGGGAGCCTTTTTCAGTCTGTGCAAGGAGGGGGATGGTTAAGGCAAAGCATGCCAGTAAAAGAATACTCTTTTTCATGTTATGTTTTTTTTGATTATGAAAGAGCAAAAGAAACATATGGAACTGTGTCATTTTAATGATATTGATCATGTGTACCTGAAAAATTGAATGAAACGGGTAAATATCAGGCGTGTTTTTACCTTGGAAAGCCAATAACCAGGAACAACTGGAATAATTACAGGCCACTCCGGTGAATACCCGTCTTTCAATTTTGTTTTTCCTTTAGGATTGATTTTGCGAAATTTACCCCTTAACAGAAAATCAGTTAAATGACCAAAGGATTATCCCTGTTCACCGTGTTTTTTTTCACCAGCATGGCCCTGGTTGCCCAGCCCGACCGCTGGCAGCAGAAAGTGAAATATGTCATGAACATCGACATGGATGTACAAACCAACCGGCTTACCGGTAAACAAAAACTGGAATACTGGAACAATTCACCCGATACACTGAACCGGGTATTCTACCATCTTTATTTCAACGCGTTTCAGCCGGGCAGTATGATGGATACCCGCAGCCGGAGACAGGGAACCATTACGGCGGGCCGGGGACCCGATTGGGACCAGCGGGTAAAAGACCGGATCCTGCACCTGAAACCGGATGAGATCGGCTACCAAGAAATCATTTCCCTGAAAATGAACGGACGGCCGCAGACCTTCAGTATGGACGAAACCATCCTGGAAGTAAAGCTGGATAAACCCATTTTTCCCCGGTCAAAAGTGGTCTTTGAGATGGAGTTCAGGGCCCAGGTGCCCTTGCAGATCCGGAGAAGCGGGAGGGACAATCCGGCCAGTAAAGTGCGCTACTCCATGAGCCAGTGGTATCCAAAGATCTGTGAGTATGATTATGAAGGCTGGCATCCCACCCCTTATGTCGCCCGTGAGTTTTACGGCGTTTGGGGCGATTTCGATGTAAGCATCCGGATCGACAAGAAATACATATTGGGCGCCACCGGCTATTTACAAAACCCGGACCAGGTCGGCTATGGATATGAAACAGCCGGGGTCCGTGTAAAACAACCGGCAGGGGATAAACTCACCTGGCGTTTCCTGGCACCCAATGTACACGATTTCATGTGGGCAGCGGATCCGGACTTTATACATAAGACAAGAAAAATAAGGGACAGCCTGACCTTTCATCTGTTGTATAAAACCACTACAGCTTCGGCCGCGGAATGGGAAAAAGTGCTGGATGACGCGCAAAAAGCCCTCCCTTTTATCGAAAAACATTTCGGGGTTTATCCCTATAAGCAGTTTTCGTTTATACATGGAGGTGATGGCGGTATGGAATACCCCATGGCCACCCTGCTGATCGGCCCGGGTGCCTGGCTGCACGAGTGGCTGCACAACTGGTATTATGGTATCCTCGGTTCCAATGAGTCCTTGTACGGCTGGATGGACGAAGGATTTACTTCCTACGCCGAGGACCGGGTGACCGCCTTCCTTGAAAACAATAACGGGTTTGCTTTTGATGGCAATTACCGGGGCTATACCAGCCTGGCCAAAAGCGGGAAGGAAGAACCCCTGACCACGCATGCCGATCATTACAATACCAATGCGGCTTATGGTGCGGCTGTTTATTCCAAAGGGGCTGTATTTGTCGAGCAACTGGGTTATATTACCGGGGCTGCGGTGCGGGACAGGATCCTGCTGGAATATTATAACCAGTGGAAGTTCAAACACCCCAATGCCGCCGATTTTATCCGTGTTGCGGAGAAAATGAGCGATATGAAACTGGACTGGTACAAGGAATACTGGGTGAATTCGACCCGGACTATCGATTATAGCATTGACAGCTTGTGGGAAGAGGGGGGCAAAACAAAAGTACGGTTGAACCGGGCCGGGCTGATGCCCATGCCCATCGACCTGCTGCTGACCTTTAAAGACGGCAGCAGGGAACTGCATTACATCCCGATGAACCTTATGTATGGGGCAAAACCCATTGAAGATTCTTCCGTCAGCCGGATACTGTATGCGCCCTGGAAATGGACAAATGCTACTTATACGATCGAAACCAGCCGCAAACTGGCGGATTTCTCAGTCGTGGAGATCGACCCCTCCCAGCGGATGGCGGATATTGACCGGAAGAATAATAAACTGGAACTGAAATGGTAAACTGCTGCCCTTCAGTATAATAAAGTTAAAGCCCCCGCTGGAAAGCAGGGGCTTTATTAATGGTTTGTGTCAAGGCCCAGTATCGAATAACAGGATAAGATTAAGGTTAATGGTATTTGCTAATCTCTTTGACAGACCAAAAATAGGTTGGGTCTTTATACCGGCAAATACCACTTTTGTGGTATTTTTTGCCAGTTTTCTGAATTTATCCCGCAAAAACCTGCAAAAATTACCTTCCGTAGAATTTATTGACAGCGGCTACCCGGTTTGTTACATGTAGTTTTTCGTAAATATTATAGACATGTTTTCGAACCGTTTCCGGGCTAAGGATGGTCTGGGAAGCGATTTCTTTATACATCAGGCCTTTTGAAAGCAACTCGAGTATTTCCATTTCTCTTGCGGTCAGCTGATTCAGTTTTTCCGGTCCGGCGGCCGTATGATGGCTTTGCTGCAACTGGAAGGCGGCCACCACTTTCCGGGCGATCTGGCTGCTCATCGGGGCGCCTCCTTCATAGAGTTCGCGGATCGCTTCCAGCATCCGGCCCGGGGGCGTTTTCTTCAGAATATAACCACTGGCTCCCGCGCTCAGGGCTTCAAATATCTTTTCATCTTCTTCATACACGGTACAGATCATAAAATTCGTGTCTGGGATCCGGGGTTTTAAGACTTTCACGGCATCTATTCCGTTCTTTTCCGTACCCAGGTTAATATCCATCAGCACCACATCAGGGCGGCAGATCGGGATCCGGTCCACCGCTTCTTCGACTGAACCGGCCGTACCGATACAATGGTAGCCTTCCGACATCATGATGATCTCTTCCAGCGCGTTTCTCAGTTCTTTATTATCATCAACAATAAAAACAGTGATTGGCCTCATAGATTAAAGATCAACATTTAAAAGCTACCGGACAATACCACTTAGTGGTATATTTCAGCGGGGCACGTAAAGCAGGTATTTTTCCTTAAAAAATGCTTCGGGAAACAGCTCGCTGATCTCCACCAGGCGTGGCCGGGTGCCGCTTTCCTGTATTTCCTGGTGCAGATCCCCGCCTTTCAGGCAGATCAGCCCCGGCTGTAAGGTGGAGCCGGCTGACCGGGGCTTTGTCCGGAGCAGGGGCCTGCTCCATTGCCAGAGATCGCGGAGTGGCGCTACCGCCCTGGAGACAGCAAAATCAAACTTCTGGTTCTTTATTTCCTCCGCCCGGGTATGGCGGGTTTGGATATTTTTCAGGCCGATGCCCCCGGCCACGGCTTCCACCACGTTCAGTTTTTTCGCGATACTGTCGGCCAGCAGGAACTGCACTTCCGGGAAAAAGATGGCCAGCGGGATTCCCGGAAAACCGCCGCCCGTGCCGATATCAATGACTTCTGAACCCGGTTCAAATTCAAAAGCAGCGGCAATACTCAGGGAATGCAGGACATGCTTTTCATATAAATGATCGATGTCCTTGCGGGAGATCACATTGATCTTTTCGTTCCATTCCCGGTACAGGCCTTCCAGTTTGTTCAACTGTTCCACCTGAAGGGGACTGAATTCGCTGAAATATTTGTAAAGGATATCCGCGTTTTGCATATTGAATCAGGATCAGTTCCAGCTTCTCCTTGGTCTTCTCCACAAAGCCGGGGCAAAGATGAGATAATAAAAGAAC
>JBBIGW010000226.1:0-3977 GCA_037447355.1 Bacteroidia bacterium
GGATCGGGTGATACCCTGCAAACCCGTACCGAAACCGGTATCCTGGGAGACGTAAAAGCCCAGATGAATCCCACCATGGCCAAGATCCGGGATGTACTGGATTCCCTCCAAAAAACATTAAGCGGGCTGAACGGAATACTGAGCGTTGAAAACAAGGGCTACCTGAAACAGACCCTGTCCAACCTCAGCCAGGCCAGCAATGCCCTGAACGGTTTACTCGACAATCAGAATGGCGCTCTGGCCAAAACCCTGAACAATGCACAGGCCATGACCGAAAGCCTGAAAAATAACAGTGCGGATATTACCGCAACGATCGGGAATGCGAAAAAAGCCAGTGAGAAACTGGCCGCACTGGAATTGCAGCCTACCATTGATTCGCTCAATAGTATGATCAGTACGCTGAAAGCCACAGCCGACAGATTCAACAGCAAGGACGGCACGATCGGCGCCCTGATGAATGACAAAACCCTGTACAATAAGCTGAACGATGCGATCCTGAGCGCGGAGATCCTGATTGATGACCTGCGCACCCATCCAAAACGCTACGTTAATCTTTCCGTTTTTGGAAAGAAAGATAAAACAGGGCCTTTAACTTCGCCTGCGAAAAAAGACACGATCCCGGCAGGGGGTAACTAATGCGAACCTTCAAATTCATCATCGGTATCATACTAACCGGGCTGCTCAGCTCCCCCGCCCTGTTATCTGCCCAGGTGGTAAAAGAACCCGTGACCACGATCAACCCGCAGGCCACCGCGGATTCACTTACTGATATCCAGATACTCGGCTCCCGCCAGCTCACCATTTTAAAAGTGGATGATACCACCACCCTGCAGATCCTGGCAGGTAATGTACGGCTGAAGCAGGGAAAAAGTTATTTCAACTGCGATAGTTGTGTGCTCAACAACGGGATAAAGATCTTTGAAGCCTGGGGCAATGTTCATATCAATGATGTGGATACGGTCAATATAACTGCCAGCCACCTCCGTTACCTGATCAATAAAAAACTGGCCTACCTCGATGGCGGGGTAAAACTGACCGATGGAAAGGGCACCCTGACCACCCCCGACCTGGAATATGATATGTCCACCGAGATCGGTATCTACAGGAATGGAGGGAAAGTAATTAACAAGCATACCGTGCTGACCAGCCGGGAAGGTTATTATTATGCTAACCTGCGGGATATTTATTTCAAGCAGAACGTGGAAATGAAGGACCCCGCCTATTATATCAAAACGGACTCACTGCTCTACAATACACAGAGCCAGACCACCCGTTTCATTGCGGAAACCTTTATTAAAGACAGCAGCGGCCGTACCATTGAGACCAGGGATGGCTTTTACAATATGGCCACGGGCAAAGCGGAATTTGGCAAGCGGCCCATCATTAAGGACGGCAAAACCACCATTACCGGAGATGTCGTGATTATTGACGACAGTACCCATACCTCCCAGGCCCGGGGCAATGTGGTGATCATTGACTCCGCACAGGGAACCACGATCCTGGCAGGAGAAGTATTCAGGGATAATCAACGGGAACGTTTGCTCGCCACCCGGAAACCGCTGATGATCATAAAACAGGATAATGACTCCATTTATGTTACGGCAGATACCCTGTTCACCGCCCGGTTGAGTGATCTGTATGCATCAAAGGACTCGTTGGTAAAAGACACGATAAAGGGGATGCAGGTGATCGATCTTGCGAATACAAAAGTAAAGGGACCTGCAGACAGCCTGGCCGCATTCCGTGCCGCCCCGCCCGCTAAAGACAGCCTGGTAAAGGACAGTGCACGCATGGCCCGGACGATACTCCCCGGGAAAGATCCGGTGAGTTCCGACAGTATAGAAACGGTGAAGGTTATTCCGTCCTTGCAGAAAGACTCAGTAGCAATAGATTCGGTCATAGCATTAAACGCGGTGCTCACCGATAAAAAGGACCCCGCAAAAAAAGACAGTACCGACCGGTATTTCGAAGCCTACCGGCATGTACGGATCTTCTCTGATTCCATGCAGGCCGTCAGCGACAGTATGTTTTATTCCTTTAAGGACTCCGTCTTCCGCCTGTTCCAGGATCCCGTCCTCTGGTCCAAAGAAAGCCAGATCACCGGTGATACGGTTTATCTTTTCACCAAAAACAAAAAAGCGGACCGGGTAAAAGTATACGAGAACAGTTTCCTCGTAAACCGCACCGACCCGGAGGTCTATAACCAGGTTAAATCCATCCGGATGGACGGATGGTTCAAAGAAGGCAATCTCGATTCGGTACGGGCGGAGGGCTATGCCGAATGCATTTATTATATCCAGGATGAAGACAGCGCCTACACCGGGATTAATGAATCCAAATGCGACGTTATTGATATTTATTTTGTGGAAAAAGAACTGGAAAAAGTCGCTTTCCGAAGCAGCGTGACCGGCACCATCTGGCCGGTGAAGGAGAAGAGCCCTTCCGAAATGCGCCTGCAAAATTTCCGCTGGCTGGACAACAGGAGACCGAAGACGAAGTATGAGTTGTTTGAATAGGAAGTTGCGAGCCACGAGTTGCGAGTATATCCCGTAAAACGAGAATCTGTATTGTATTTTAGATTCAATTTTCTAAGGACGGGCTTTTTACTGACATCTGCCAACCGGCAATTGACAACTGACAACTTTTAAGTTCATGGTACGAAGTACGAAAGGTATCCCGTAAAAGGAGAGTCCGTTGGTTATTTTAGATCCAATTTCTAAGGAAGTGTATTGACTCCCGACTACTAACTCCCGACTGCCGACTGATTTCAGGGCTGTTTCCTGACACCTGACAGCTCATACCTGTATTAAGTACGATGTACGAAGTACGAATGCGGACCGTAAAACGAGAGTTAGTTGGTTATTTTAATTCCAATTTCTAAGGAGGTGTATTGACTACCGACTGCCGACTGCCGACTCCTAACTCCCGGCTAATTTTTACATTTCCTTTAGACTTCGCTGGCATCATTTTCGTTTCAGAATGAACAAATCAATTCATCATGAAGAAAATCATTGTCACCCTCCTCGTTGTGTTAACAACCGGCCTTTTCTTTACCGCTTCCGCCCAACAATCGTATAAGACCGCCCTGGGGGTTCGACTGAGCAGTTCCAATGCCATGGTCAGTAATGCCGTAACCCTGAAACATTTTCTCAATGATAAGATGGCCGTAGAAGGTTTGTTATCCTTTGGCGATCCGCTGGCCCTGGGGGCCTTACTGGAATTGCACCAGCCGCTGAGTGCCCAGGGGCTGAGCTGGTTTTACGGGGGTGGCGCCTACCTGGCCTTCCTGAAAACCGTAAACACAAACACGCAGAAAACAAGTACCGACCCCAATTTCGGGGCGCAGGGAGTGATCGGGCTGGATTATAAATTCAACAATATCCCGCTTAATATTTCATTGGACTGGAAACCGGAACTGAATATTGTAAACGATATCAACTTTGAACCGGCTGCCATCGGTTTTACCGCGCGGTTCACATTTGGAAAATAATTATCCCTGGGATCTGGACGGTAAGGGTTGCAACTGAATATACAGGGGCAACCCTTTTTAATTCAAAAGTCAAACCTGCATTATTCGCTGATCCCAGGTTTCCCGAAGAATATGATAACCCCTTCAATCCCTAACTGATTCTTAGAAGACACTACCCACTACCCACTACCCACTACCTATTGCCTACTGCCTACTAACCGTCTTTCCAAAGAATACAATAGCCCATTCAATTCCCATATGTTTCTTTGAAGACCATTTTCCCATTACACTAATTTATCATACGTCCACCCCGCCAGCTTTCCACCCCCTATCCACATCTTGCAAATTTTATCAGGTTTCTGCGTTTTTTTGCAGGAATTGATTTATTTTAGTCAGGCTAAAACTGACGGATGCTTAAAAAGGAGCGGCAGGCCTATATCCTGCACCAGGTTAACCTGCATAATAAAGTCCTTTCTTCTTCTCTCTGCACGGAAATCAATGTGTCAGA
>JBBIGW010000227.1:0-3964 GCA_037447355.1 Bacteroidia bacterium
CAGTTTAATCGTGTTCTCGATATCATCCCGGTGCAGCATTTCCACCGTGGTGTGCATATAGCGCAGCGGGATGGAGATCAGCACGGAGGGGCAACCGTCATTCGAATAGGCAAAGGAATCCGTATCGGTGCCGGTACTGCGGCTGAGGGCCCTCCATTGCACAGGGATCTTTTTATCCGTCGCGGTCTTTTCCACCAGGGCCAGCAGTTTATTGTGAACGGCCGGTGCATAGGAGAGAGAGGGACCTTTCCCGGTACTCACATCCCCTTCAATGTTCTTACTGATCATCGGGGTGCTGGTATCATGTGTGACGTCGGTAATGATCGCGATATCGGGTTTGATCCGCCGGGCGATCATTTCCGCGCCGCGCAAGCCAATTTCTTCCTGCACGGCATTCACCACGTATAATCCGAAGGGCAGTTTCTTTTTATTTTCTTTAAGCAGGCGGGCTACTTCCGCGATCATAAATCCGCCGATGCGGTTGTCAAATGCACGACCGATATAATTGCCGTTGGCCAGTTCGTCGAACCCGTCCTGGTAAGTCACCACCGCGCCGATATGAATACCCAGGGCCAGTACTTCTTTCTTGCTGCGGGCGCCGCAGTCCAGCCATAGATTGTCCGTTCTCGGCGAAGGTTCTTTCTGATCCGGGTTCCCGATCCGGGTATGAATAGCCGGCCAGCCAAATACCGCTTTCACCGGTCCTTTTTTTCCATGAATAAAAACCCGGGAAGCAGGGGCCGTCTGGTGATCCACACCGCCGTTCCTTTTCAGGTAGAGCAGGCCTTCGGGCGTTATATAATTGACAAACCAGCTGATCTCATCCGCATGGGCTTCGATCACCACTTTAAAGGAATGACCGGGATTGATCACACCAACCGCAGTGCCATAAGGGTCCACATAATGGGAGTCCACATACGGCTTCAGGTATTCGAGCCATAATTTCTGACCCCAGGTTTCAAATCCCACCGGGGAGGCATTATTGATATAATTCCGGAAGAAACTAAAGGAAGCCGCTGTAATGACCGGTTTCCTGCTTTTTGCTGATTTTGCCATATTTCGTTTATTAACCGGGTTCAAAAATAATTAAATACGGGTGAATAAAGTCAGCAGGGGAGAAAAGGCGAGCAAGCCGTCCAGTACGAAATAGTACAGCATATCCCCGAAATCATGGGTGGCTTTCCGGTAAAGCAAGGCCAGTATAAGACCGGGGGCCAGTATAAGCAGGATATCGGTCAGCCTGAAATCGTAGTTTATAAGAGCCAGGGTGGTCCCGCTGAATACAAGCAGCGAAAAAATAAAAAGGTTCCGGATATTTTCTTCATCCAGGAACGTGATCAGGCTCCGTATCCCGGCGGCCTTGTCATCGGCCCGGTCGCGGTAATCAAAAAGAATACAAACCGCGTAAACAAAAAAATACCGGCTGAGGGTGAACAGGCTGTACCGGGTTTCCCATTGCTGCCCGGCAATAATGACCGGCAGCACCGTGCTGACATAGGTCCAGACAGCCGCCAGGAAGATCGTTTTGCCCAGGGCGGCCTTGCGCAACTGCCGCAGGTAATGATTCGGGATTTTGGGAGCAGAATAGAGAAAAGTGGCGACAAGGGCAGCCCCGATCCAGGGCCAGTAAGGCAGGAAAAAGCGGAAAAAATAAAGGCTGCCGGTTAGCCCGGCGAAAAAGAAAAAAGTATGCACTTGCCGGTTGCTTTTCAGCCAGTCAAGCCGTTCAGAAGGTACAGCGGAAGGACCGGTAAAATACCAATGGAAACTATAGCTGCACAGGGTGGAAAAGAAAACAAATCCCGTAAAGGGAGTGAAGGCCCTGCTGTTTTGCAGCAGGAGATAAACCTGTGTGGTCATCAGGGCGGCACAGGCGGAAACAAACAGGTTACTGTAAATAAAAAAACGCAGGATCTGTTTCAATGATTTAAAACTCAGGGTTTCTTAAGCCTGATTTTTTCTGATTCGCTGTAATTGCTCCGGTGGCCCGCTTTATCGATCAGCAGTAACCCGAAACTGGCCGTGGTATCCCGCAGGGAAACACCGGAGAGGGGCATCAGGTCAGGGTGATTATTTGTGTTGTATTCAAAATGCACAAACATTTCCGCCTCGCGGAGTTTAGGAGGCAGGTTCAGTAAGTCAATGGGGAAACGGAAAGTGTCAGCCATCACCACCGTAGTGCCATTGTACCATTTGTAAACGATATAGGTGGAATCCAGGTCGCCCTCGTCATCCGTGTATTTGGCTTTCAGGCTGATCACATCGCCACTGGAAACTATCCCTGGAGAAATGGACTTCACATCCACCTTGGGTTCCGTGGTAAACTTATCTTTGTTACAGGCGATCACAAGAACGGTCAACAACAGGAACAGCCAGGTACTGTTTTTCATGCGCTTTATTTAGATTAAAACAAATTTACCATTTTCAGGGACATAAAAAAGCAATGGCGGAACAAGGGAATCATAAAATTTTTACGGTTACAGCCGCTGAATTTGAGCAGGTTGCACTGGAAATCTACCAGGAACAAGTCAGGAATAATGCCGTTTACGGGGAATTTGTCAGGGCCCTGGGCGTGAATCCGGGTTCGGTACACAGGATCACCCAAATTCCTTTCCTGCCGGTGCGCTTTTTTAAATCAAGGTTTGTGCAGACCGGTGATTTTAAGCCCGCTGCTATTTTTGAGAGCAGTGGCACGACCGGGATGGTCAGCAGTCGTCACCTGGTAAAGGATCTGTCGGTTTATGAAGAAAGTTTTACCCGCGGTTTTGAACGGGTTTACGGGCCGGTCAGCCGCTATTGCCTGCTCGGCCTCCTGCCTTCCTACCTGGAGCGGGGACATTCGTCCCTGGTGTATATGGTGGATCAGTTGATAAAAAAAAGCGGGCATCCGCAGAGTGGTTTTTACGCGGGTGAGTATGCGAAATTGCATGAAACGCTTAAACAGATGGAGCAAAAAGGGCAGCCCACCCTGCTGATTGGCGTCACCTATGCCTTACTTGATTTTGCAGCACAGTATTCCCTGCCGCTGAAGCATACGATCATTATGGAAACGGGAGGTATGAAGGGCCGCCGGGAAGAACTGATCCGCCCGGAAGTACATGCGCTTTTGCAACGGTCCTTTTCAGTGGATGCCGTGCATTCCGAATACGGGATGACGGAATTATTATCCCAGGCCTACTCCACCGGCCAGGGTTTATTCCATTGTCCGCCCTGGATGAAAGTGCTGGTAAGGGACGAAGAAGATCCTTTCCGGGTACTGGAAACGGGATCCGGTATTATTAATATTATAGACCTGGCAAACCGGCATTCCTGCGCCTTTATTGCCACTGATGATGCGGGGAAATGCCGGGCGGACGGGAGTTTTGAAGTGCTGGGCCGGGTGGACGGGAGTGATCTGCGTGGATGCAGTTTACTATTGTTGTAAAAAACTTTTTTTAATCGGGCCAAATCTAATAAATTTGCAGCCCGCTAACGGATGCCCGGGTGGCGAAATTGGTAGACGCACCGTCTTCAGGTGGCGGCGTTCGAAAGGATGTGCTGGTTCGAATCCAGTCCCGGGCACAAAGACCCTGGTGCGATTGCACCGGGGCTTTTTATTGGGCAGCGTGGCAAGCCCGCTTGCCAAAGCAGACCAATAAAAAGCCCATCGCCCGGCAATAGCCGGGCGGGGATTTTGGTAAGACCAATTAGCAAGGATCACGCAAGTAATCCAGTCGATTCCTTAATCCCCGCTTGCCAAAGCGGACCAATAAAAAGCCCGTCGCCCGGCGATAGCCGGTCAGGGATTTGGGTAAGACCAATTAGCAAGGATCACGCAAGTAATCCAGTTGATTTCTTGATCCCCGATTGCCAAAGCAGACCAATAAAAAGCCCGTCGCCCGGCGATAGCCGGTCAGGGATTTGGGTAAGACCAATTAGCAAGGATCACGCAAGTAATCCAGTTGATTTCTTGATCCCCGATTGC
>JBBIGW010000228.1:0-3922 GCA_037447355.1 Bacteroidia bacterium
CCAATAAGTTCGGGGCCATCATCCGCAATATCAATGATGATATTTTTATTAAAACGATCGCGACCATGGCCCAGAGCCGGAGCGGCCAGCAGTATTTCCCCTTCCTGGATAATATTGTAAATGGCCGGATGACCCTCCGGGATATTGACGCGGCGAAAGATGATTCCCTGCTTTATTACAAACTGCTGGTGAAAACGCAGATGGATTATGTGGCAAGGGCGATCAATAAAGACACGGCTTTTGAATTCAGGGCGCTTACCCAGAAACTGGAAGACAGGGCCCGGGCCGATTTTATCAATGTGATCAACGGGCTGCATACCGAACGGAACCCGGATATCCGTTTCAGGAGTATCCAGCCCCTCAATGCCCAGGAACTCTATTACCTCGCGGTATTGTCAGACGGATCTATTTATACCTCCAGCTTTGTAAAAGGGGTTTATCCCCTGATGATGAGCCGGATCAGCAACAAGGGGGATTCCCTGCTGATGCTGCTGAATTTTGATAAATACCGCAAGTTTATCAAAATGTCTGCGGGCTTCAATACCCTCGATCATTTCCTGGCCTCCTTTGCGAAAAGTAATAACCCGGAAGATGAGGATCCCGCCAATACCCTGATGCGGGCTTTTGTAAACCGGCTGGAACAGTCAGACGGGCTGGAAGACGGGGTGGATGTGGCCGACTCCTATGCCAGTATTACTGAAACGCTGAAACCAGTGGCCGACCGCATGCTGCTGAATATACAGGACAATTATGAACGCAACCTGGCAGCAGGTAATAAAAAGGGAGTCGCCATTTATAATATCCTGGGCAAACTCTTTCTCAGCGCTGATTCCACCAAAAATATTGATCTGACCCGGGAACTGGGTATTCCGCCGGTTTACGAAGTGCCTTTCAGCGCGCTGGCCTATGACAGCGGCCGGGTGGCCGTGCAATTATTTATATACGGGGATAAGGACGGGATCGGGGTGTTCCCGGGTCTCGTCAGCATGTTCAATAATTCCAACTGGAAAATTGACCAGGGCAATAAACAATGGGTGACGATCTCCTCAACAAAAGGCAAACCGGTTTCCCTCTATATGAACCGGCCCCTGCCGGAGGAAACCAATGAGGATGCCAAAGCCCAGGAAGCCTTGTGCCAGTATCTCGAGAAAAACCGCATTGTTCCCACGGTGACGATCAACCGGGGTCACAGTTACAATGCTCCCTATACGATTGAACAGATGTCCGCGGCTTCCAAGATCGTTTTCATGGGCTCCTGTGGCGGTTACCGGATGATCCACGATATCCTGGAAAAAGCCCCGGATGCGCATATTATCGGTACCAAGCAGATCGCGGATGCACCGGTTAATAATCCCTTTCTCCGCCTGATCATGGAAAAGTTGCGGACCGGCAGCGATATCAAATGGATCCCCTTCTGGGAGGAACTGGGGAATATCGTCACCGATAAGATCTTCGAGGACTATGTACCGCCACATAAAAATCTCGGCGCCCTGTTCATCAAAGCCTATACCCGTGCCATGGGCCCGGAAACCGCTGATCAATAAACGGGCCCGTCATCTGTCTGCTTCTGTTTAAATTTGCTTTCTTCAATTCATTCATTTGCCTGCACCGAAAAAAACTTTATTTGACTTTGCACTGCTGAAGCGGGTGTTTCGGTATGCGGCACCGTATAAGAATAAATTTTACCTCTCTGTCGTACTGGCCATTTTGCTGGCCCTGGTCACCCCGGTCAGGCCGATGCTGATCCAGCTGACGGTCAATAAATACATCAGCAATGAACTGGCGGCCATGCTGGTGAATATCACCCTGATCCAGATCGGGCTGATCCTGCTGGAAACCGCCATGCGTTTTTTTTTCTCCTATACCACCGCTTTATTGGGTCAGTCGGTGGTGAAAGACATGCGGATCGCCACCTATAAGAAGATCATGCACCTGAACCTGTCGCAGTTTGATAAAACCCCGATCGGGACCCTGACCACCCGTACGATCAACGATATTGAATCCATCAATGATATTTTCTCGGACGGGCTGGTACCGATCATTGCCGACCTCCTGTCCATTATCTGTGTGCTGTTGTTTATGTTCCTGACCGACCCGCAACTAACCCTGATCGCCCTGATCCCGTTCCCGATCATGCTGATCGGAACCTATTATTTTAAAGAAAGCATCAACCGTTCTTTCCATAAAGTACGGAACGCGGTGGCTGCCCTGAATGCTTTTGTGCAGGAACACCTCACGGGGATGTCCGTGGTACAGGCTTTCGCGGCAGAGGAAAGGGAAATGAACAAATTCAAAAAGATCAACCGGGACCACCGGGACGCGAATATCAAAGCCATTTTCGCCTATTCGGTTTTCTTTCCGCTGGTGGAAATCGTACTGGCCCTTTCCATCGGGTTAGTGGTCTGGTGGACTTCAAAAGAGGCACTCCACCTGCATGCGAGCCAGCAGGGTACCGTGATCTCCTTTATCCTTTGTCTGAACTTATTGTTCCGCCCTTTACGGATGATCGCCGATAAGTTTAATGTACTGCAGATGGGGATCATTGCCAGCGAACGGGTCTTCAAGGTACTGGACAACCCGGATTTTACTCCTGAAAACGTGGCAGCGCCCTATAGTCCGGCAGAAGTGAAAGGGAAAATTGATTTTGAGCAAGTCATTTTTGCGTACGCACCCGGAGCGCCGGTGCTGAAAGAAGTATCCTTTGGGGTAAACCCGGGGGAGACCCTTGCCATCGTGGGGCAAACGGGCAGTGGAAAGACCACGATCATCAGTTTGCTGAACCGGCTCTATCCTATTCAGCAGGGACGTATCCGGATTGACGGGGTGGATATTGAGGAATATGACCTGGAAATATTGCGGAAAAGTATCGGGGTTGTCTTGCAGGATGTCTTCCTCTTCTCCGGGTCAGTGATGGATAATATTACGCTTCGCAATCCTGAAATATCCCGGGAAAAAGTGATCGAAGCGGCCAGGCTGATCGGGATGCATGATTTTATCATGCGCCTGCCGGGGGATTATGATTTCAACGTAATGGAAAGGGGTGCCACTTTATCCCTGGGACAGCGGCAGTTGCTTTCTTTTATCCGGGCCATGCTCTACAACCCCTCCATCCTGATCCTGGATGAAGCCACTTCCTCCGTTGATACGGAAAGCGAGCAGCTGATCCAGCATGCGATCGACACCCTGATCAAAGGCAGAACCTCGATCGTGATCGCCCACCGCCTCTCCACTATCCGCAAGGCCCATAAAATACTGGTGCTGGACAAGGGAGAAGTGAAAGAAACGGGTACGCACGGGGAATTGCTTCAAAAGAAAGGTCTTTATGCCAAACTGCACGAGATGCAGTTTGAAAAGACTGAAACCACAGCCCTTCAGGCATAAAGACACTCCGCATTCGCAGGGCTGTAAATTTTTTCAATTGCAATTCAGAGCATACTGGCGGAAATAAAACTGCCGTCGGACTTGAATAATGCCATCCAGTACTCATCTCCGGAAAAGAAATTCACCTGCCAGGTGACCCTGTTCAGGTACTGCCAAACCGGGCGGACTGCATTCGGGTAAAGACTGTTGAATGAAGTCAGCACAACCCCCGGTACCGTGTAGGCGGGCTGAATAAGATCATATACAGCCCGGCTCCCCGATGTGGTTGTATTATTGTTTTCAGCGTTGACCGGGAGGGCCGGTTTTTCGCAGGAAAGGAGGAGGAGGCATGCTCCTGAAAGGGCTGTCAAAACGGTGTTTTTCATGATTAAATTCTTTGGTGAAAAGTTTCAGTTTACAAAAAAGAGTAAACAGGGCAAGCCCGTTTGTAACGCCCTTTTACTTTATTTAGTCGCCCCTTAAAAACGCTGTAATCCACACTGGTAGATAGTTTGGGTAAAACTTATAGTGAATAAATCTGCAAGAAAATAGCAAATTGCTA
>JBBIGW010000229.1:0-3901 GCA_037447355.1 Bacteroidia bacterium
AAAAATCATTATAAAAAATGGCGCCGTTATAGGCAATCGGGGCCGCATTGGTCGCCGTCATCGCATCTGACTGATGGGTCCACCGGACCGAACCCGATACCGGGTCAATACAGAATAAAGTCCCGTTCCCGGAACAGGCATACAAATAGCCGTTGTACATGATCGGGTTGGATTGTACAGGTGATCCCAGGTACCATTTTTTATCCACCCTGCCGGTACGGGCGTCAAAGGCATAAAGATAGCCATCCTCACTCCCCGCATATACTTCCTGGTTATACGAGGAAAAGACATTGTAGTTCCTGAAACTTCCGTCCTCAGCTGTCACGGTATAGGAAACGGGATTATTAAAATTTCCTGCCGTACTCTGGGCCGGGCTGAGCGTTTTTCCCGTGTAAGTAATGGTGGGAACCAGGCTGGTGCTGATACTGGCGGCCGGCAGGGAAAGGGCTATCGATTCGCCCTGTATTTCCCCGGTAATATCCGCATCCAGGGAGGGGTTCACAGACTTTTCCAGTATAAAACGCTGGATACTTTTTTCGTCGCTCAGGTTCCGGGTAACCACATAAAATGGCTTGCTGCTCCCGTCCTCAGCCGTTACCGTATAGACAAGCACAGCGCTGAAATCCTGCATTACGGCTGTCGCAGGACTAATGCGGGACCCGGTAAACCGGATCTTCGGGATAAAGGAACGTTCACTGATCCCGGCCGGCAGGTACAGGTAAATGCTGTCCCGGCTGAAATTACCGGGGATATCGGCAGGCAATGCCGGGTTATCCGCAGCCAGTAACCTGAAATCATTGACCAGTTTTACGGAAGATTTCGGGGACGACTGATCCTTTTTTTTACAGGACTCCCCTAAAAATAAAATTGCTATGAAAGTAATCCACAGCAACCTGTTCCATTTAAAATTATCCAAACAACTATTTTTCATTTCCAGGGTATATAGTTTCATCTAAGCTAAAAAAAAATTCTCAAAAAAATCAATGATCTCTTTCAATGATTTGTTTCGGACTAATTATAATTCAAATGCATATAACGGCCAAGGCTTTCTGCTGTACTGATATTCTGCGATTCTTCAGCCCGAACCGAAGCTGAGTAAAGTAAATGCAGTTGATGTTTTATTGTGTTGCTCGGCTTTTTTCGTCCAGCCCTAACAACAGATGATAAGCAAACGAGACGATCAGTATATATTCGTCAGTCAACATAGCAGACCAATGTTAGCTGCATGTGCCTCAAATTATGCAATTTTATTCTTTGCCAAGCCATAACCAGATGTTTTGGGTTGTACTTGGTATATTGGAATTTTACTGCCGAATATTCTTCTAACTGAATCCGTAAATTCCTTTAACTGATCGTTAGGAAACTTCGTACCGATTATTACTTCAGCGACACATTCAATGGGATATTTTATGGCTCTCTCAACATTTTCATCGTCTCCTATTGTAAAGAATCGAAACTCTTGCTCATATTGCCATTTTGTCGACTTTAGGAAATAAAGGTCAAAGTCATCAATATCCTTCGAGTTTATGAAACTGTACTTTGGAATCATGTCGCTGTAAGTAACAGGCCCAATACTGCACAAGATATTTCTCGCAAGTTCTACGGTGTGAAATCCAACAACAAATCCAAAATAGTTATTTCCGTAGTGCGCCCACATGGTTTCATCTAATTCATTCTTTGTACAACTGAATAGGCCGACTCTGTCGTAGATTTTTCCTTCTCTGATTTGCTTGTAGTTGTTTTCAAAATATGCTTTTGGATTTTGCCGGATCTCGTCCATTTTGTTTTCACAAATGACGTTCAAATCTCTTTCTGAATAACTCTTGCCTAAGTTGTCCAAAATAAAATGTGCTTTCAGCTTTTCAAAAAATATGGGATTATCAATTTCAGTAACGTCGAATTCTAGCGGAGTTCTTATATCGTAAGGGTCATTTAAATCTCGTGGTGGGGCGAACCACAATGTTTGATCAGTAAGCAATTGTCGGTGGTATGGATTTGACCAGTCAGCTCTATATTTATAGATTATTTTTGGAGCAAGTTTTTTAATACTTTCTTCAACCTCTTCGAATCTTTCAAAAACATAATTTGGCATAGAGGATAGGCTTGAATGGCATTGCCGCCAACACCTAAATTTATGATTTAAATCGAAGAAATTTTAAAAACTGGCGCTCAGAACCAACTCTTTACTATTATACATTCTTATCATGATAAGATCGGATAATTCAGCCCCGCAGTATAGTCCCCGGGTTCCCCACCTGTAACCTTTCCCGCCCCCATCCGTCAAATGTTAAAGCCTGTTAAAAATCATTAAAAATCCCTCCGGAATTCCCGTCTTACGAAAAAGGTCGTATATTCGGACCATAAACCGGAAATCATGTCAGCGCCAAAAACGATAAAACCCACTGAGAGTGAACTGGAAATCCTCCAGATCCTTTGGAAAAAAGGAACCGCCACCGTGCGGGAAGTTCATGAAGAACTGGCCGGCACCAAGGACGTGGGTTATACCACCACCCTGAAACTGATGCAGATCATGAACGAAAAAGGCATCGTGAAAAGGGATGATTCCATGCGTACCCATGTGTACCAGGCGGCCGTGAACAAAGAACGTACCCAGAAACACCTGTTGGGAAAAATGATTGACAACCTTTTTGGCGGCTCCCCCACGCAACTGGTCATCCAGGCGCTGGGCGATGAAAGCCATAAGGCCAGCCAGGAAGAACTGGAAAAGATCCAGTCCCTGCTGGACAGTCTTAAAAAACGTTAAACCATGACCGGCATTAAACTGCACCTGCTTCAATCACTGGGTTGGGCCCTGCTCAACAGTCTCTGGCAAATGGCCCTGCTCTGGATCGTTTACCAGGCAATCAGTTCCCTGGCCCGTCATTCAAAAGCCGCCCTTCGGAGCAGCCTGGCCACGACCCTGCTTTTTACCGGGTTCGGATGGTTTGTGCTCAGCTTTATTTTAGTATTCCGTGATATTTCCGCCGGAAACGAAGCCGGCAGTCCCTTTGCAGCAACTCCTGAAACATATAGCGGGATCCTGCAAGGCCTGCCCTGGATATCCGCCGCTTACCTGTCAATTCTGGTATTCCCCGTACTCCGTTTTATTCGCAATTACCGTTATGTACAGGTGATCCGTCAGTATGGTCACAGTAAGATACAGGTGGACTGGAGAATCTTTGTCCGCAATGTGGCTGCCCATATGGGGATCCGTAAAAAAGTGCAGATCTGGGTTTCTGAGCTGGTGTCCTCCCCGGTTACGGTGGGTTTCCTGAAACCCATGATCCTGGTACCGGTCGCCGCGATCAATCACCTGACCCCGCAGCAATTAGAAGCCGTGCTCCTGCACGAACTGGCCCATATCCGCCGCTTTGATTATTTAATCAACTTGCTGATCAACTGCATACAAACCCTGCTCTATTTCAATCCTTTTGTCAAAGCCCTGGTGAAGACCGTGGAAAAGGAAAGAGAAAAAAGCTGTGATGAGTTAGTGCTGCAGTTCCAGTATGATTCTTACGAATATGCCTCCGCCCTGCTGACCCTCGAAAAAAACAGCTTACTCACCTCGCGGCAAAACGGGCCACAAAAGACCCTGGCCCTTCCCATTACCGGGAAAAAGAATGACCTCCTGAGCCGGGTGGAAAATATTATGGGTGTGCAGCAGGCCCCTTCCATTTCGGTAAACAAGATCGCCGGCCTGTTTTCCGTAATCATCTGTATCCTGGCCCTGAACCTGTTGCTCTTATTACCCGGCAACAGCACCGGAAAGGAACCCGCCACCGCTTATACCGGCCTGATGTCCCCGCTGGATTTCTCCGGTGATTATGGTACTAACCCGGATGCACAACCGGAAACAACCCCGGCCACGATCCGTCATACACTCGCGTCAAACAATACCGAA
>JBBIGW010000230.1:0-3829 GCA_037447355.1 Bacteroidia bacterium
CAAATGCCGATATCAGCGGTTCCGGCAATATCAGGGTAAAAGTATCGCAGGCACTTGATGCGCATATCTCGGGAAGCGGATCCGTGTATTACCTGGGGAGCCCGGTGATTACGAGTCATGTATCGGGGAGTGGGAGAGTGAGGCAGTTGTGAGGGAAGCGAGAAGGTGAACAGCCCCTCCTAAGAAGCAATACTTGTCATCCTGCCCTGGGTTTATCGAAGGGAGGGTGACCTAAATCATTGCTCCCACACCCTCTGCTTATTACCTTCGGCGGCAGACCAAAGCACTTCCACATGAAAACGAACCTGCTTATCCTCTTTAGCTTGTTGCTGACGGCTCCTTTATTTGCCCAAAACACCCGCGAGATCATTACCATCCGCTATCTCACCAAAACCCTGATCCGGATGGGCGAACCCGGGATTGCCAAACGGCTGAGTGAGGATTATTATAAGAACAAGACGGTCCGTTTCGGATTTATTAAATCGGCAGACGGCAATGCGGAGACTGGCCCGGGACTCAATGGAAAGAACTATATCAAGTTATCCGAAAATATGCTGTCGGCGGCTGACCTGGATAATTTTCTTAAGGACCGGCCCTATGGTGATAAGTCCAACCTGATCGGTGATGCCATGACGGTGGTGCATGAGTATACCCATATGGACCAGACCGTGCCCATGAACTATCCCCGCTGGGAAAATCCGGCCTGGCAGAAAACGGATAAGACCCTCAACAGCTGGGTAAAGAAAATAGAGGCGGAGTACAATGCGCTGCGCAAAACACCGGAATCAAAAGAGAAGACCGCCAAACTCAATGAGCTGATCGATATCATTAAGAAGCTCAATGCAGAAGCCGTCAGTGTGCGCAATTCCATTGAAGGCAATGTAAAAAACAAATCCCTCTCCCCGAATCAGCGTTGGCTGATCGATGATACGGACAAACGGATAAAAGCGATGCTGGACTCACAAAAGAAGTATTTGGATGTCGGCAAAATGATCCCGGAAAGTCCGTCGGCAAAAAAAGACAAGGGCCATTGGGAAGTGGTACAGGTAGTGGCCTATGACAAACTCGCCCCCGGGGATAATAATTACAGTCTCAGTGCCGGTGATGGCACGTTAAAAGCGAAGTGGTCTCTCGCCAACGATGTCTTTGATATCACGGCCACGTATACGGTACCTCCGAAGAAGATCTATCCCTCCGACAAGATCCCTGTAATGATCAGTGTAACCGTCAACAACAGTGGCGATCAGTATTCCGCCAATGGTGATTTTGCCCTTTTCTTCGACCGGCCCGAGATCGAACCCGGATCCGTAATATCACCGATCTCCCTGAAGGGAAAAATCGGGAAGAAGGAGATCACCGGTTATATCGCTTTTACGCATAAACCCGGCATACCGCCCAACCCCGCTTCATCGGTGGATGTACTGATTGACGGGGCCGGTCTGCCCACCGGCAGCAAGGGGGCAAAGATCGCCCTGATCGCTGTTTTATATAATGGGCGTGCTACAGGATATAAGTATGTGTATGAATGGAAGGATAGCTGGTAATAGTGCGGCCCGATGCATGGTTCGACTGGCATCAGGAGAGCAGGAACAGGGATTCCGCGGGGGCTAGTGAATACCCGTTTTTTCTTTCAAAAAGGAAATCGTTTCAATTTTATTAAACCCGCAGGCTTCTTCCATTTGTTTCCGGAACTCGGGGAGGTCAGCGAGCGGATCCGCGGTAAGCGCATAATCATAGGCTGTTTTTCCTTTGTTATCGGTCAGCAGGGGATTCGCGCCCTTTTCTATCAGCAGTTTTACGAGCCGGAGTTTGGCACTTTTTGCGGCCAGCATCAGGGGCGTGGTGCCGTCATTGGTACGGGCATTGATATCCGCTCCGGCATTCAGTAAAGCGGTACAGAGTGGTTCGCAGGCATAATACGCGGCCGCCACATGCAGGGCGGTCCGTCCGGCTGCGGAACGCAGGGTATCCGGTTTAGCCCCGTTATTCAACAGAAATTGCGCGACCGGATCATTCTCCGCATAGCGGCAATACCTGATCAGCAGGGAGCCGTCGCCACTGGTTACTTTCTGATTGGGGTTTGCTCCCTTACGGATCAGTTGCAGTGCGGTTGCCGTATCTTTTTCAGAGAGGGCTTTTTCCAGGGGCGTCTGTGCCTGTACACGGACGGTAAGCAGGATGCAGGCGATGAACAGGGCGTACAGGCGGCTGATGGACGGTTTATTGTTATGCATACGGACTCTTTTTTTTAAAAATAGAGTAAATTGTCTTTGTAAACAATACCCGCTAACCACAACCACCTGCTGCCATGATCCGTAAAGTAAGTTTCTGTTGCCTGTTGCTTTTATAGGTATAGCGTTGGCGGCACAACCCAGGTCCGGTATCCGGAACGGACCGGTAACCACGATCAATAAGCTGAATATTCCGCTCCTGAAAAAATATGAGAGTCAGGCAATGTATGTGCAGAAAGGCGACTGGCTGGTGGTAATGGCCCGGTCCTCCGGCAATCCGGTCCGTATTGATATTTATGACCGGCAGCGCAAAAAATATATTTATTCATTTGAAGACACGGCAAAGCATAATTTATGGGCGAAAACATGGCGGACAGTGCTTGCGGTACAGCTGACCCGTACGGACAGTTTTGATGTGCTGTGCAAAGCCCGGGAGACAGAATCGTCCAATGGAGATGATGAGTTCTCCTCATCGGTGGACGATACGGTCTTTGCCGATATTTCCATTGCCCGCCTGAATAGCGGCTGGCAACCTTCGGATACCAATTGGGGCATATTGCAGCGGCTGAATTACCTGGCCAGTCACTGGACGGCAGGATTCAGAACGGTTGCCAGGACCTATGACGAAGAAAAAGCCGCCAGGGACGGAAAGATCAGGGAGTATTTCCCGGAAGCACAGGTTGCCATTGACCCGCGGCTGAACTGCAGTATATTCCCGCTGGGTATGGACAGGAGCTGGTGTGTTTCATGTACAGCACCGATACCGCTTATGCCGCTGCAAAAGCCTTGTACGATGAGCTCTCCCGGAAGCTGAAACCGATAACCGATAACCGATTATGCAAAAGTATCCGACCTCTCCGGTATGCGGCGGATAAAAGAACTGGCCACCGCCTATTTTGGCATTAAAATACCCGTCAGCCAGGCGCCCCCGGAATATTTTTATCTTGAAAATGCCGGTAAGAACCTGGTATACCTTCGCGTAAGTCTGTTCCTGTTTGGTGACAAACAAAAAGCAAAAGTACTGGTGGTGATGGGAGAAGCGGGCAGTGATATTCATGACATCGGCCTTTGAAAAGAATAGCCCGAGGAAGAACCAATGCTCTCATAGCCCGGCCTGCCCGCCGGATGACTGCGGGGGTATTGATCAATATTATTATTGGCTTGATGTATTAAATGATAAAAAGCATCCTGAGTATAAGGATATCAAATCCTGGGTGCCAGGGGGATTTAAAGCAGACCGCTTTGATATCCGGAAAATCAATAAACAATTGAGTGGAATAGCCAGTTATATCATCCGCTGGCGAAAACGCAATCTTAACAGGATGGTTAATCTTCCGGGAATTTTTTTGCAATAAAAACACTGGCTGCTTTTTCCTGATAACTTTTCAACTTTCAACGACCGTCTGTGGACTGTCGACTGCGGACTTCTCCACTCTTAAAAAAGCCGCAGAGAGCGCAGAAGGCGCAGAGAGATACAGGGTCGCCCCGCTTTGTGTCTCGTAGCTTGTGGCTCATGCCTCACAGCTCGCAACTCATTTCTCGCAGCTTTCCTCTGCCTTGATTGTCCGAACTTTGAGGGGGCTTACATTACGGGTAAA
>JBBIGW010000231.1:0-3800 GCA_037447355.1 Bacteroidia bacterium
CAACCCCGGTTCCATTGTGGCCACTTTCCTCATGCTCCTGATGACTTTTGCCTTCTCCTGGTGGGTAACTCATTTCGGCAATTATAACCAGCTTTACGGCTCCATCGGGACCATCCTGATCATTATGGCCCTGATCTTTATTAATTCCCTCGTATTATTGATCGGATTCGAATTGAATGTCAGTATTTCCTCCCTGAAGAAAATGGCGGACGAGCGGAAAGAAAACGGCACCGGGGAAAAAGGGATTTCCGCCTGATAGCCGTCACGGCCCCTTCCCGTCCCCACCCGGCCGGTGAGGGAGATCGCCAATGACCGGAAGCTCGTTTCCGGTTTTTTTAATAATTATTTATGGAAATTGAAAAGCGGGGCATCCTAACAGTAAACCACCTACTCAAACTTAAACCCTTGCTTATGTTTTCCCAGCAGCAACTCAGCCGGATTATCATTATCGGATTTATGGTATTGGTTGGCTATGCCTTGGCCAAAGCCTTTTACCACAACAGCATTCTGGGCATTATTCTCGGGTTCACCAGCCTGGGGGCCGGTATCTACTTTTTACACCTGATGGTTAAAGCCAAAGAAGAACTGGAAGCGGAAGAAAGAGCCTGACCGCTGTGAAGTATAGCCATGAATTTTTCATATCGCCGCTCAATTCATACCGATGAAGGTTGTTGTTATTGCCCTGCTCTTACCGGTCTTAGCCGGTTGTAAATTATCCCCGGATAAAAAGCTGACAGTCCCGGCAAGCCAGACAGGACCGGGTACCGGAACCGTAAAACAGGGCCCGGACAGTATTGCCAGCAGCATCCATGTATATGTAGCGCTCTGCGATAACAAGTACCAGGGTATCATCCCCGTGCCCGCTGTAATGGGCAATGGCCAGGATCCGGACAATAATCTTTACTGGGGCTGGGGATTGGGGATCAGGACCTATTTTACCAAAAGCGGGGAATGGAAACTGGTTCGTAAAACAAAAGCAGCCTATCCTCTACTGGAAAGAATTGTGTACCGGCATCGTTCCGGGCAGTACTATCTCGTGGCAGACGCGTACGACGGCCGCGCCATGAAGGATTGCCTGGACCGTTTCCTGCTGGGTGTTTCCGGCAAGCAAAAAGAAACGATCCGGGAAGGCCAGGTAACGATCGGCCTGGGCGGGAATGCAAAACTGCTGGCCTTTATCGGTCATAACGGCCTGATGGATCTCACCCTGCACAGCAGCTATCCGAATACGGATAAAAGAAAAAGAGATTGCATCATACTGGCCTGTTTTAGTAAACACTATTTTAGTCCCTATATAAAACAGGCCGGCGCCAATCTCCTGCTCTGGACCAGTAACTTATTCGGCCCCGAAGCATATACACTTCACGATGCGCTTAGCGCCTATATTAAAGGAGAAAATCCCGCAACCATCCAGGCAAAGGCCGCTGCCATTTATGCGAAGTACACAAAGTGTTCGGCAAAAGCGGCAAAAAAATTGTTAGTTACCGGCTGGTGATCAGTCATTGATTCCGTTATCCTCCCCCGCCATCTTCAATTCCCATTGCTCCAGCAATCCTTTTTTCATGGCATGATCCAGGTCCTGGCGGTTGTAATGTCCTGCCCGATTCTTTTGCCGGAATGCTTCGTACAATGTAACTGCACAGGCCACACTGATATTCAGCGAACGGATAATGCCCACCTGCGGTATAATAAAATTCCCGTCGGCCAATGCCCGGATATCCTCACTCACCCCGCTGTGTTCATTCCCGAACACCAGCGCAATGGGTTCGGTCATGTCGATTTCATACAGTCCCAGGGCATCACTGCTCAAATGGGTCGTCAGTATTTTAGTATAGCGTTTCCGGAGGGCGGTAAAACAATCCGCCGCATTGTCAAACTGGTGCACGGTCAGCCATTTGGCCGCACTGGAGGAACTGCGGGCGCCCCATTTCTTATGCCGGGGTATCCTGTTATTGAGGATATAAACCTCCTGCACCCCCACTGCATCACAGGTGCGCATGACGGCGGAGATATTATGCGGGTCAAACACATTCTCCAGCACCACCGTCAGGTCGGGTTGCCTCCTGGACAAAACGCCAGTTAGTTTTTCTCTTCGTTCGGGTGTCATACAGCTGTGCCTGTTTAGCTGCAAACATCGTTATTTTAACTATTTTTAGTCAGGATGATTTTTACCCATCCATGAACTGCAATGAAATATTCACCGGTTCAGAACCCTGCCAACGGGTACTGCCGGCCAAATGAACACCTTGCCTGATACATACTGTAACCCCAGTCACTACGTAACACCGCGGGAGTCCGCCCTCCCCGGAATCCCGAACATGGTCTGCCCCGGCCGTGGGGATGCTGCCGGTTATTCATACGGGCTGAACCTGCCCTGTCTGCAAAACAGGAGTCCCTTATTTCGATGCTGAATCTTTATCGCCTTTCTCTTTGCACCCGACAGAACAGGCGGGCGGAGGTCCCGTTCAAAAGTATAAGGAGCGGATGCACCTGCCCGGGTGTCTACTCAATTACCCGGAAATCCTATTGTGTTCATCCGGGAAAATGATCACCGGTTTAAAGGTCCGGGCGGATGCCAGGTCGATCTGGATATAGCTTACAATGATCAGGATATCTCCTTTTTGCACTTTACGGGCAGCGGCCCCGTTGAGGCAAATTGTACCGGTACCCCTTTCTCCTTTTATGACATAGGTTTCAAGCCGTTCCCCGTTATTATTGTTCACCACCTGCACTTTTTCAAATTCAATCAGGCCGGCGGCATCCATCAGGTCCTCATCAATCGTGATACTGCCCACATAGTCCAGGTTGGCATCGGTCACTCTTACGCGGTGGATCTTGGACTTTAGCATTTCGATCTGCTGCATATTCATTTATAATTGTTCAGCCCCAAATATAGCCCCAAAAATCACTTTCGGATAGAAAAGCAAATTCCCGCGGAAAAGGGACAGGGAAATTTTTTAGCCGGAATCCCCTTTCCAAACATTGTTTGATTTCAGAAATTTGGGATTTAGTCCTACATTTGCAGCCCGGTAGTTCGGGACGTAGCGCAGCCCGGTAGCGCACTTGCATGGGGTGCAAGGGGTCGCTAGTTCGAATCTAGTCGTCCCGACTAAAACAAAGCCCTGGCGTAAGCCGGGGTTTTTGTTTTTATGGCATAGCGGGGCAAGAAAGCTCCCTGTTATTTATCAATCACTGCTTATTGATCGGGGAACGAGAGGGAAAGTGATATAAGCTGTGAGTTACGAGCTTTGAGCTACGAGCTGCCGGCCCGCCTTCGTTGATGCTGCGGCGAGGTACGACGAGGACTGTGGTCTGTGGACTGCGTACCGCAGACTATTTTATGGAATTTTCGCCCGGGTTAACTATTTTTGCGGCCCGGTTTGTATTTCGGGATGTAGCGCAGCCCGGTAGCGCACTACGTTCGGGACGTAGGGGTCGCTGGTTCGAATCCAGTCATCCCGACTGGTAATTGACTGAAACCCGCTCCCGTAGCGGGTTTCGTCGTTTTCGGACTGTTTTTGTAGCAAATAGTGTAGCAAATTCACTTGTTTTCCGTCCTTCTCCAGATAATATAATTTACCCGAATATCCCCGGCAATCATGGCGGTAGCCCCTCCAAAGCTGCTGATATTAGCAAACTGAACAAACTCAAGGCCCTCCCGGCTCAGTCGGCTAAAAAGTTCAGTATAACTGCCATATTTCCGGCCCTTTACTTCCTCAATACCTCTTTTGTTCTTTTCCCTGGCAGATACCAGAAGGCTGTCAATATCAGCATATATAACCTGGTTTTCCGGCAATACT
>JBBIGW010000232.1:0-3709 GCA_037447355.1 Bacteroidia bacterium
GTAACCCTCCGGCTAAGTACATCTTTCCCAGTCCAAGTTAGCTATTTAGTTTAGCTGCAAAAAAATATGGGAGAAAATTCAACCCGGAAGAACCGGAAGTTCCGCAGCAAAGCGGAGATTCTGGAACTTATCGGCCAGCAACAACAGAGTGGATTATCTGTACGGGAATTTTGCGGATCAGCCGCTTTATCAGAAAGCAGTTTTAATAACTGGATGAGGCGGTATAAAAATGAAGATGACCGTCCGGAAGGATCTTTTGCCGCCGTTCATGTTCAGTCGGTGCAGTCAGGTGTTTTGTTTGCTGAGATCCGGGGAATAAAAATATATCAGCCGGTCAGTGCCGGATTTTTAAAAGAACTGGCTTCATGAGTGGCCTGCTGTTACTTGGAGCTCACCGATCTTACCACTTGTACCGCAAGGAGACTGATATGCGTAAAGGTTTTAATCAGCTCTGCGGGATTATTACCAACGAACTGGGCCGGCAGGTACTGATGGGTGACGCATTTATTTTTATTAATAAGCCGCGCACGCACCTCAAGCTGCTGGTGTACGAGCAAGGCGGGTTCACGATCTTTTACCGCCGGCTGGAACAAGGTGCGTTTGAAGTTCCCGTCTTTGACCTGGATGCGAAGAGTCTTGAGCTCACCACCGATCAGTTACATTTTATTTTACAGGGAATATCACTGCAAACGATCCGTTACCGGAAAAGATATCAACGAGCGGCTTTAAAACGTGGAGAATAAAATTTTTGGCATGGCCGTTAGACGAACATCTTTGTGTTCATGTCTGCCGGTATTGATTATAAGACGTTGTATGAGGAAAGCGAAGCGTATAATGCGAAAATGCAATTACGCATCATCGCACTGGAACAGCAGCTGGCACAGTTGCAGAAAATGATTTTTGGATCCCGGCAGGAGCGTTTTATTCCCCACCCTATACCTGACCAGCTTACCCTCGATATTAAAGCTGAAGAAGTAGCCGCCTGCAGTGTGGTGGACGCTAAAAAGATCAGCTATACCCGGACATCAGTTAATGTAGAGCCAAAACCCCTGGTGCATCCGGGCCGGATGAAGTTGCCGGAAAGCCTTCGCCGAGAAGTGATCCTGATTGAACCGGTTGCTGACCTCAGCGGCTGTAAAAAAATCGATGAAGAAATTACTGAGGTGCTGGAATACGAGCCGGGTGAGTTGTATGTAAAACAATACCGCCGTGCTAAATACGCCAAACCTGATAATGCAGGTGTGTTGATTGGTGAGCTCCCTTCCCGTCCGCTGGAAAAAGCCATGGCGGGTGAAGGACTGCTGGCACAGATCGTTATCGACAAGTATATTGACCATCTTCCGCTTCACAGGCAGATGCAACGTTTTGAACGGGCTGGTGTTAAACTGGCTTACTCCACGCTCACAGATTGGGTAAGTAATACCTGTCAGCTGATTACACCGCTGTTTGAATCGCTGAAAACCGAAGTGCTGCAAAGTAATTATCTGCACGCCGATGAAACGCCGATCAAAGTGATGGATAAGAAAAAGGAAGGTGAGACACATCGGGGGTATTACTGGGTTTATCAGAATAGCATCGGAAAAACAGTTTTTTTTGATTACCAGGAAGGGCGGGGACGGGAGGGTCCCACAGAAATACTGAAAGATTTTACGGGTTATCTGCAAACCGATGGGTATGTGGGCTATGAAGTGTTCGCCAAAAGGCCGGGCATTGTACTGATCCATTGCATGGCGCATGCCCGGCGCATGTTCAATGAGGCCATGGATAATGATGAAGCCCGTGCTTCCCATGCGTTACGGGAGATACAGAAGCTGTATGCCATAGAGCGTCGCTGCCGGGAATCATCACTCACCGCAGAACAAATCCGCGAAGTTCGTCAGTTGGAATCAGTACCTGTACTTGAGCAGCTGGGCAACTGGTTGAAACAGCAGTACGTGCAGACCCTTCCTAAAAGTGCTATAGGAAAAGCCCTTGCGTATAGTATAGAGCGTTGGGAACGCTTATCCGCCTATGTAAGTGACGGCCGTCTGAATATCGACAATAACCCTGTAGAAAACAGCATACGGCCAGTGGCATTGGGTCGTAAAAATTATTTATTCGCCGGTTCCCATGAAGCTGCACGTCGTAGCGGTATGTTGTACTCACTGTTAGGTACCTGTAAAATGAATGGAGTGGAGCCTTACGCCTGGCTCAAAGAGGTCTTGCACCTCATTGCCGATCACCCGGTGAATCGCATCGCAGAACTTCTGCCCCATCGATACAAAAAATAGTTGATAAGAGAAAGGTGTAGTTAGCCGGATGCTTACCAGGAAACTTACCTTAAGCAATCCTCTCCCTTACTCCCTTGTAATCCCGGGCATTGCTGCATAAAATATTGTTCAGGTTTTTTGCAATTCCCGCATCTGCCGAATCCCCTCCACGACCTGGTCTCCTCCAACCGCAGCCAGCCCTGACAAACTATTGCCCCGGGGCCCATAGCTTGCTGTGCCATCTTACTCATATCAGCAGGCTGCCGGCCGGTATGAGAAAGAATTTTCCAGCCTGTAGCACGCCGGGTCGGCTGTGCCAGACCCGGCTTTGAAGGATGCTAAAGGGAGACCCGTGGCCGAAGGAGTATCGTTTCATTTTATAAAAGCAAAAACCTTGTACTTTTTCTCCAACTCAATTCCGAACTCATCTTTTAATCGGGTTTCAATATTATTTACCATTAAACAAGTAATAATGAGACCCAATTTGTCATTCAAAATTATTTCACAATACCTATACTCGCCAAATGAATATAATCCCGTCCCCTTGCCATATGAGCCAAAAAATTTAATCTTCTTAATGTCGCTAAAATTAAATATGCTCTCTATACCATCATTTGAGATAGAAAAGAGTTTTTTGTCCTTATCGATTTTTAAGAATGTAGTCTTGTTTCTACTGAAATATTGAACATGTAAGGCTATAGTTGGTAACAGGTAAAATAAAAATAAAAACAAATACACCGAAAGAACCCATATGTGTGGCAAGATTGACCCCGTAAAGTAGAAAAGCCCTGTCATTACAATTATCACTGTAGTAACTCCATGCGATAATAATAAAATTTGCTGAAAGGTAGAAATGCTATACTGTCTTATTGCCATAATCAAAAATTCAGTTTAATGCTATTTCACCCCCGCTTTCCTCCCCGACGGGTCTCCTCCAACCGCAACCAGCCTTAACAAATTCTCGCAGAGGGACCCGTCGCGTGCAGAGCCCCCGCTGTCCATAGTATTCTTTTCCCCGTCTTAAAAATAAGAAAATTACAAATCTAAGAAAGCGGACCTGAGCCGCAGGCTCAGGTCCGTCAAAACCTGCACTTACAGGAAATTTATCTTCAGCAATCCTCTCCCTCACTTATCGTTCTGACCCAGGGCTGCTGCGTTTTTTAGCAGGAAGAGCAAAAAAAAGCCCGGGATCTCCGGGCTTTTAAAATCGATATATAAAGTTTACTTGACTGAATTCACCAGGTTTTTGAAGGTTTCCGGGTTATTCATGGCCAGGTCAGCTAATACTTTACGGTCCAGTTCAATTCCTTTTTTCTGCAGTTTATTGATAAACTCAGAATAGGTCATTCCTTCTTCACGAACAGCGGCATTGATACGGGCGATCCAGAGCGTGCGGTATTCACGCTTCTTGAGTTTACGGCCTACAAACATGTAGGTCATCCCTTTTTCCACCACGTTTT
>JBBIGW010000233.1:0-3665 GCA_037447355.1 Bacteroidia bacterium
CAAGAGGGTACTGGTTGAACGGGCGCTGGACATGAGCAGTGGTTTTATGAGTTATGCCGGAATTTACTTCTTTTCACATCAGGACATTACGGGTGTGTTATCCGCTGCCTGAACCGGCTCCGCCCGGCAAAAATCAGTGGATACACTGATAGGGGGAAAATGGAGGAGAAAAAAAACAGACTTTATCCTCCTCATGCTATCTTTAGGTATCTTTTAAAATGCAGCTACAAGGTATAAACGGTCTTGGTTAGTATGTCTGATTTCAGGGAAAAATATGAGAGCCTGGCCAGGCTGGCCTCAGATGGCTGTATCATCTATGAGCCCGGGGGAAAGATCCTTGAATTCAATGAAGGAGCCTGCTTCCATCTTGGGTACACACCCGAAGAATTCAGTCAACTCAGTTTGACGGACCTGTTTCCGGAAGAGGACCTTAAAAGAAGACCCCTGCGGTTAGACCTGCTGAAAAACGGCCAGCCTGCTGTTGATTACCGGCGGATCAGGCGTAAAGATGGTGGAGTTTATCTTATCGAGCTGAACTCAATGAAACTTGCGGATGGGAACATCATGGCGCTGGCAACCGATATCACCGAGAAATCGAAGATCCGGAAAGAACTCAGCATGAAAGAGTTTGCCATTGAAAGTTCGATCAGCGGGATGGGCATCACCAACCTGGACGGGGTGGTCATTTATGCCAACCGTGCCCTTTGTACGATGTGGGGCTGCCCGGACAGGGACCAGCTCCTGGGCCGGGACGTCCGGGAAATATTTGAGGGAAACCAGGTTGCGGCTATTTTGTCGGCTATTCGTGACCGTGGTATTGAATACGGCGAATGCACAGGACGGCGGCTGGACGGCAGCCTCTTCCCGGTTGCTTTTTCCGCCAATATTGTTCCGGATGAAAAAGGCAGGCCCGCCTATCTCTTTGGATCGTTCATTGATATAACCGAACAGAAGAAAACACTCTATTTATCAGACCAGATCATCGACAGCCTGCCCGTGATCTTCTTTATGTATGACCTCGGCCAGGAGCGGATATCCCGGTGGAATACCCGTGTCGGTGAAATCACCGGGTACTCGCATCAGGAGCTGCTGGAAATGAAATACAGTGACCTGATCCGGGGGGCAGACCGGCACCTGGCTTTACAGGAGCTCCGGAAAGCTGTAAGGGAGGGAAAGGGTGAAGCGGAGATTTCATTGGTGGCAAAGGACGGGACTCTTCACCCGTTTTATTTTACCGCCTACCTGATCCGGCTGGGTGATAAAGAAGTGGTCATTGCCAACGGGATGGACATTTCGGAACGAAAGGCAGCAGAAGAAAAACTGAGGACCCGGTACCAGCAGCTGCAATTACTGGTGAGCCTGACCGATGCGGTCAGCAAGGCCAACCGGCTGGAAGATATTTACAGCCTCGCCGTAAACGGATTGTTAAGCACGATCCGGGCAGACCGGGTTTCAGTATTGCTGTTCGATGAATCGGGGCTCATGCAGTTTAAAGCTTCGCACGGACTTTCGGATGCCTATAAGAAAGCAGCTGCGGGGCACTCACCCTGGAAACCGGAGGCCATTCACCCAATGCCCATTTTTGTCCCGGATGCGCTGCAGGATGAATCACTGAAAGAATTACTCCCCGTAATACAAAACGAAGGGATCCGGGCGCTTGGGTTTATTCCCCTTATCTATATGAACCGGTTGCTGGGTAAATTCATGGTGTACTTCAACAGCGTACATTACTTTACCGACGAGGAATCCCAGCTCCTGCAAACCATCGCAAAAGAAGTGGCATTTGCTATTGGTGAAAAGGAAAATGAGATCGCCCTGCGGAAGAGTGAACAGCAGTACAGGGATGTGGTCGATAATACCCGCGAAATTATTTTCCAGACCGATCCGCAGGGCCGCTGGACTTTCCTGAACCCGGCCTGGAATGAGATACTCGGGTACACGGTTAAGGAAAGTATCGGCAGGCATTATTCGGATTTTGTGATACCGGGCGACAGATCGGGGAGTGAAGAAAATTTCAGGGCCTTACTGTCACGGGAAACCCCTTATGTCCGGTATGAGTCGCGTTTTACCAGTAAGGAGAATAATACCCGCTGGTTTGAAGTGAATGCCCGGCTCCTGTCGGGACCGGAGGAGCAGGTGATGGGGGCCATCGGGATTTTAACGGATATCACCGAACGAAAGATGAATGAACAGGCCATCGGAGAAACTGCCCGTCAGTTGCGGGAATTGTCGGCGCATTTACAGGATATCCGGGAAGAAGAAAGAACGGCCATTGCCCGCGAAATTCATGATGAACTGGGGCAGCAACTGACGGTGCTGAAGATCGACTTTTCCTGGCTGGAATCCCGGCTCAGCCTGGGTGATAATAAATTGCTCGCGGATAAATTTTCTGATATTTCCAACCTGCTTGACCGGGCTGTGAAAACCGTACGCCGTATGTCCACCAGCCTCCGGCCCAGTATGCTGGATGACCTGGGACTCGTAGCGACGATTGACTGGTACTTAGCCGACTTCGGGCGGCGGGCGAACCTGAAAACAGAATTTATCCATTCTTCCGAAGAATTTGAAATGCCCGACAAAATGCGCACGGCCCTCTTCCGGATATTCCAGGAATCGGTTACCAATGTGATCCGTCATGCGGAAGCCACTGCAGTTGTGGTGGAACTGAAAAGGGAAGGGGAAAAAATACGCCTGGCCATCAGGGACAATGGAAAGGGCTTTGATGCCGGCAGTGTATCCGGGAAACGGACCCTTGGTTTACTGGGAATGAAAGAACGTTCCCTTTTGCTGGGCGGCGAATGCCATATTGAAACGGCCCCCGGCAGGGGAACCACTGTGTCCGTATTGATGCTCGTAGCCCACAGCTCGTAACTCGAAACTCGTAGCTCGTAACGGCAGGTATTTATGCAGTATGGGTATTCTGTGTTACGTCAGCTTGGAACGTCAGCCGAACAAAGATGTGAAGATGAGGATATGCACATAAGCTGATTTATATTCGGTCAGCCGGGACTGGTGTTGATTGAAAATATGGGCTGAGATTTTATTCGTCAGCCCATATTGCATAAATACATTTGTTGTAGGTAGCCATTATCGTCTGCCGATTAAATCAACGGTTTATTATTAGTGGAATTTTTGTCTTATTGATACCGTCAGAAATTTCAAAATAATAAACGTCTGGCGACAAGTTGGAAACATTTAAGTTAACGGTTTTGTTGCCCTTTCCAAAATTCACAGTCCTTTGGATGATGCCCAATTTGTTAAATATAGTTACTTGCCTAATTTCTTTGAATAAGATTGGCTGAATATTTTTATTTCCGGTTTTGAGGTTAATATTATTGTCAAGAGTAATTGAAACATTTGAAGATGCAGGATTTGGGAAAAGTTTTACATTGTATGCAGACCTTCCGTAACAAATTGGTGAATATGTCCCACCGCCAACAGCAATGGTTCTTCCGCATTCTGTTACTGCTAATACGGTCAGCCCTTCGCCTTCGGATGTGCAAGGCCAATTGTATGTTGATAAAAACCCTGTATTAGTGTAACCCTCCGGCTAAGTACATCTTTCCCAGTCCAAGTTAGCTATTTAGTTTAGCTGCAAAAAAATATGGGAGAAAATTCAACCCGGAAGAACCGGAAGTTCCGCAGCAAAGCGGAGATTCTGGAAC
>JBBIGW010000234.1:0-3555 GCA_037447355.1 Bacteroidia bacterium
CCTGCCGGCAGGCAGGTTCACCATTCACCATTCACTATTGCCTACTTCCTCCCTACCTCGAAATCTCCCCCAGCACCTTCTGGTCAATCACAACCGGGTACTTCTTCCGCAACTGTTCTTCCCACTGTTTTTCCAGTATCACCTGGTAATCATTGATCACAAGCCCCTTTGCCTCGCTAAAGCTGCGCTGCAGGGTTTGCGGATAGGCATTGAAGATATAGGCAAATGACGCGGTATTATCCGTTTCATTGACCAGCGGACTGGTCATCATCCCGGCACGGGGCGTCATTTTATTCAGGTTGGGGATCTGGCTCCATTCGTAACGGGATGAGTCGGCTAATACTTTTTCAGAATAGGTATCCGCGATTTTTTTCCAGCCGGACGGGTTGGCCTTTACTTTATCATAGATGGTTTGGGCGATGGACGGGTCGGAGCAAAAGAAGATCACCACATCAGCACTGAGTTTCCAGGTATAGTCTTTCCTGTTTTTTTCATACAAAGCCTGCAGGGCCGCGGTATCGCCCTGGGCCCTGGTCCATACTTCCTGCTGCATGATCTCGAAGAACAAATTGCCATCCCTGAACTCCGCCATCTGGTTGCGGAATTCCTCATTAAAATCCTCCAGGTTCTTCTTATAATATTCAAACATCGTATGCTGCACCCATTCCTCCTTTACCTGTTCAAAGGGTTTTGCCCCGGTACCATCCTGGCGGAACCGGAATACAGCGGCGTAACTGATCCAGTCTGACAGGTCATAGGTCTTTTTACCAATGGATAGCACCGCCGTGGACGGGCTTAGTGATTTACCTGCTTCCTGCATGGGTGCATGATCCAGCAGGCTGTCCGAGTAAGCCCGGAGGGCTACCTCATTATTCAGCAACTGTTTCACCCCGGCCTTTTCCCTAACCTGTTTGTATATATGATCCTTGGAAGCTTTCCAGCGGCTGTCCGCCATGATCTTCTGCTGCAACTCCTGCTGGTACTCTTTGTTATTCGCATCGGTGATGGCTGGCTTCACTCCTACCCGCTGCAGGATATGCCAGCCATGTGAGGTCTGAAAGGGTTTGCTGATCGCACTGTCCCTCGCCAGCCCCCAAAGGGCTTTTTCGAATACGGGGTCGTACTGCCCGACAGAAATATCCGGCATCATCCCGTTGTTGGCGGCGCTGATATAATCATTGCTGTAGGTTTTGGCCAGCGGGCCAAATTCATCCCCGGCCTGCAAACGCTTGTACAACGAATCCGCCAGGGCAGCCAGCTGTTTCCTTACCGTTTCATCTGCACCGGGAGGCGTGGCCAGTAAGATCTGGCGGGCTTTCATTTTACCCGGTGACTTTCTTTCTCCCAGGTTCTTAAAAATATGGTAGCCTATTTTGGAACGGACCGGCGCAGTGGTCTTCCCCACGGCCGTACCATAGATCGCATTTTCAAATTCATAAGGCAGGGTGAAGACCGTGATAAATCCGATCTCGCCCCCGTTGATCTTTACAGCCGGGTCATCCGAAAACTGCCTGGCCAGCTGCAGGAAATCCTCCCCGTTCTGCAGGCGTTTCAGGACCTCATCCCTCTTGTTTTGTGCGGCCATCGTATCCGTCAGGCCGGCCGGGTTCTTAAAGGCAATGAAAATATGGGCTAGCCGGATATTTTTCTGGCTGCGCTGAAATGCTTCTCTCTGCAACCGGCCGATGATCTCGGGATCGGTCATAAAACTCTCGGCGATCTGGGCCCGCAGGTTCTCCACTTCCGTATTGATAGAAGCCAGGGTATCATATCTTCTCTCATAGGCTTCCCGCACTTTCAGTTTTGACTTGATATACAGGTCCAGGTACTCCTTCACCGACCGGGCCTTATTGCCGCCGCTGTTTGTATTGTTCTTGTTATATGCCCGGAGGAATTCCTTCGCATCCGCCTTGTAAGGGCCGTAGGTAAAGAGGGTTTGTGCTGTAACGGAGAGCATACTGCCGCAAAGGGCGAGTAACAGGAAAAGGCTTTTTCTGTTCATACCGGATTTAATTTTATAATAAGGCTATTGTCCTTTCTTTTTTAACTGAATGATTTCATCAAGTTGCTGGTAGGTCAGCTTTTTGGCGATGATCCGCTTGTCTTTGTCCAGCAAATATAAAGTGGGAAATGACTGCACATCATACAACTGGGAATACCCGGGAATCCCGTTATCCGTCCGGCTCTTGTCGGCTTCTTTCGAATAATATACATGACTCCATTCCCCGAGTTTGTTATCCCGGATGAATCGCAGCCAGTCAGTCTTCGTCCCTTCAGTTTCCTTGGCCACCGCATATATCTTCACCCCGTCTGTTTTCCATTTGGCCTGGTAAAAAGAATCCAGCCTGGGCAACACTTCCTTACAATGCCTGCAGGTGGGATCCCAGAAAGCCTGCAGCGCATACAGGGAAACAGGGGTATTACTGCTATCCGGCAGCTCGATATCCGAGGCCGGGGTGCCGAGGATATTTGCCATAAGACTGTACGCCCTTTCAGTGATTGTTTTTTTGCCGGCCTCATTCAGCCAGGAATAGGTCTTTTGCGAAAAGTATTTTTCAAACAAATGAACAAAGACCGCATCCTCCCACATGTATTTTTGGTTCAGGTAGCGGTTGACGAATTTTACCAGCAGGAAACGGTTCATTTCCTCATTGATACTGGCAAATCCCAGCATCCGGTCGATCTCTTTGATCACGGAATCGGGATGAGGAATCACCAGCTGGGCAAAATATTTATCAAGCTTCTCCTCGAAAAAAGGAGTGTATGCTAAACGCCCATCCCAGAAATTCACCCCGTCCCAGTAATGTGATTTGAAATAATCATAGGCAGCCGTGGAGTCCGCTTTATTCGTAGGATTCTTATACGCTCCTTTCAGTTCCGGCTCCCGCATGGAGACCAGGAACACCGAGAGCAGGGCATCCGGGTTCTTTTTGACCAGGTCGTCCCGGTACATATTGATCGCCTGATCCTCCCGGGTGAGTTCATCCATGATCTTTGCTGAGTCGGCTTTATTGGCTGCCGTTTTCAGGCTTTTCTGCAGGTCACTGATCTTTTTGCCCCGGACCGCCATCTGTTGTTGATAGGCGGTAAACAGTACATTGTCCGGTGAATTCAGGAATTGAGCACCCTGGCCAATAGTCGCTGTATCGGCCTTTACTGTAAAATGCTGCTGCTTGTCCACCAGGATCTCAAAGAAACCGGTCTTATTCGGATAGCCGACCAGGTAGATCCCGCCCGGTAACTCTTTTTCTCCTCTGAAAACAGCCTGGCTGTTTTGATCCAGTTTGACGGAATCAATAATGGGATAGGTCTTCCCAAAATAATGGCCCAGGTAGATATACTGGTTTTTAAAGGGCCTGAAGGTCACTTTAATTTCATAGCCCGTCTGTGCTGCGACGGTAATTGACCAAAACAGCCCGGTAAAAAACAATCCTTTTTTCATAATCTGCATGAATCCCGTAAAGATATTTAAAAATGGGCGACCCCTGAAAGGCGGAAGCTGAAAAATCGCTGATAAAGAGGGAGAAAACCGCCAAAACGTTGCCCCGGTACCGG
>JBBIGW010000235.1:0-3504 GCA_037447355.1 Bacteroidia bacterium
TTTTACTTCCGAAAACGATGACAATGGCAATCCGTACTGGCAGGCTGATTATGCCTGGGTGCATTTTACCTTTGTTCCGCCGGGCAACCAGCCATATGCGGGGAAAAATATTTACCTGTTTGGGGAACTCACCAATTATTTACCGGACGCGAATTCCCGGATGGAGTTCAACCCGGTGAAAGGAGTCTACGAAAAGGAGCTGTATCTTAAACAGGGGTATTACAATTATTCTTATATCACCCTGCCCGACCGGGTACAGCCGGGGGTACGTCCTGTACCGGAGAATACGGAAGGAAATTACTGGGGTACAGAGAATGGTTATACCATCCTGGTTTATTTCAGGCCTTTTGGAGCCCGGGCGGATGAACTCATTGGGTATGCACAGGTTAATTCAGTCTTTCCACGCTGAACATTTTTTTCATTTCATCCTGTTCATTAACCCTCGCTGCCTTATCTTTGCGCCGGCAGGTCTTACACGACCAGCTCCTGCTGAACCCTCCCAGGGCCGGAAGGCAGCAAGAGTAGGTGGTTGAGCGGTGCGATGTAATAAGCCTGCCATTTTTTTATTTCTATCCCCGTATTCGGGTTTAAAATACAGCAACATGAAATTTTTCATTGACACAGCCAACCTGTCACAGATCAAAGAGGCCAATGAACTGGGTATCCTGGATGGGGTCACCACCAATCCTTCCCTGATGGCCAAAGAGGGGATCAAGGGCGAAGCGGCCGTAATGGAACATTATAAGACCATCTGCGAGCTGGTGGACGGTGATATCAGCGCCGAAGTGATCAGCACTGAATTCAATGCCATGGTGGAAGAGGGAAAAAAACTGGCGGCCATTCATCCGAATATCGTGGTGAAAGTGCCGATGATCAAGGACGGGATCAAAGCCATCAAGTGGTTTTCTGACAACGGGATCCGGACCAACTGCACCCTGGTATTTTCAGCCGGCCAGGCCATCCTGGCGGCAAAGGCAGGAGCCACCTATCTTTCCCCCTTTATCGGCCGGATTGATGACAGCAACTGGGATGGGATCGAACTGATATCCCAGATTTCCCATATCTATTCCATACAGGGTTATAAGACAGAGATCCTCGCGGCTTCAATCCGCAACGCACTCCATATTGTAAAATGTGCGGAGGCCGGCGCTGATGTCTGCACCTGTCCGCTGGATTCGATCCTTGGCCTGCTGAAACATCCGCTGACCGATATCGGGCTGGCAAAGTTCCTGGAGGATGCGAAGAAGTTTGCATAAGAATATTCCATAGACAATACTAAGAACCCCGCTGCGCGGGGTTCTTTTTTGCACTTTAGCACAGAAAATACACTGTTTACAGAATCCGGCATTTCGTTAAGTTTGAAATGCCGCTATCAAAAAGCTGCTCGCAGCTCTTAACTCGTAGCTTAATAAAAAAAAATGCGTCATAATATAGGTTACCTGGCGCCAGCTGTTACTTTTATTGCCTCCGCCGGGCTTTCTGCTTCTTCCCGGCAGGGGATTGCATGATTTGTTGTATGGAAGGCAGCTCCGGATCAGGCAGGGTTTTGATCCAGATTTTTTTTTCAATTACAAGATTCCGGTTGGCTTTCAGGGTGACTGTTATGGTTACGGTTTTCTCCTTAAAATCTGTAGGGATAATGAGCTCATTGCCTTCAAAACGGGCCGTGGCACAGGAGAACTCCACTTCCCTTGCCGTCATCGGCAGCCAGCGCCCGTTGCTCAGCTTCCCGTCCACGTTGATATAATTATGCTGCCCTTTTTTCAGGCTATCCGTGTACAGGTGGAAATAAATACTGTCCACTTTCTGCGCCCGGAGGGTGGTGGCCAAAAAGATCATTGGTATAAATAAAACTGCTCTCATGTACTGTAAAGGTCGAAAAACCGGGCCAAAAAGTTGTATGAAGCGAACGGGAAACAGGATTGCAGGCTTTAGAGTAACTTACATACCGGGAAGAGGGCCCGGGAAAGAGATGTTCACTAAACTTTAACACACCCATGAACATGAGCAGAAAAATCAATTCGATAATAAAGGCGGTCATTATCCTTGCCCTGCAGGGTTTCATTTGGCCGGCTACAGCGCAATCCGTCACCAAATTGCACGAAAGGGCCATCGTGGTGGACACCCACAATGATTGCCTTACCGATCTTACCTTAAAAGGGAAAGATATTACCAGCAGGCTGAACACCGGGCACAGCGATTTATACCGCTGGAAAAAAGGAGGACTGGATGTACAGTTCTTCTCCGTGTGGACTGATCAAACACCCCGGAATGCGGCAGGATTTTTCCATGATGCACTGGAAGAGATCGATTCCCTGCACCGGATCATTCTCCGCAACCCTGACCGGATAACTTTTGGAGAAACCTACCGCGAAATAAGAAACCGGGCACATAAGGATAAACTGGTAGCCCTCATCGGGGTGGAGGGCGGACACATGATTGAAGAAGACCTGCAGAAGCTGGATAGCCTTTATGCGCTGGGAATGCGTTACCTCACGCTGACCTGGAACAACAGTACTTCCTGGGCCAGCAGCGCCATGGATGAGACCCTTTACCCGGAGAAAATCAAGCATGCCGGTTTGAACAATTTCGGGAAAAAACTGGTGGAACACCTGAATGAACTGGGCGTGATCGTGGATCTTTCGCATGCAGGGGAAAAGACTTTTTATGATGCCATTGCGGTTTCGAAAAGACCGGTTTTGCTTTCTCACAGTTCCGTGTGGTCGATTTGCCCGGTATTCCGCAATGTAAAAGACGAACAGATCAGGGCCGTTGCAAAGAACGGGGGCGTGGTCTGTATTAATTTTTATTCCGGGTTTATCAGCAAAGACTATGATCAGCGGCAGGCCTTCCTGATGAACCAGAAGGAATTACTGTTCGGAAAGAACGAACCATTCTTAGCCGGCCTGGGACTGTCAGCGGGCTCGGATAGCGCGGAACGGATGACCCGGTGGAATACCTATTATGATTCTTCGATGAATGCTGTTCGTCCTACGCTGGAGCAGCTGGTCGATCATATTGATTATATCGTAAAGCTGGTCGGCGACCGGTACGTGGGTATCGGTTCTGACTATGACGGGGTGAGTTCGGTGCCGGTCGGACTGGAAGATGTGACCACTTACCCGAAGATTACGGAAGAACTCCTGCGAAGGGGGTACTCCAATAAATCCATTAAACGTATCCTGGGTGGTAACGTGATGCGGGTGATGAAAGCGAATTTCAGGTAGGACTTCGGAAATTTTCAGACCTGTAAAGATTTTCAATAAGCTGTCATTGTCACTATTGACCTTACATTCAACATGTATAATGCGGATCCGGGAATGTCAGGTTTAAATACTTTCCTGGCAACACCTTAGGTTTGAGGGTGAAGGGGTGCTAAAAAAATACCTGGGGTTTTGAAGTGTACAGAGGTCACATCATAACGGAAAGTTCCCGTTAGTTCAAATACTAACGGGAACAAAATATAGTGCTGCAACCTGTCTTTATGAATTATAAGTCAATAAG
>JBBIGW010000236.1:0-3475 GCA_037447355.1 Bacteroidia bacterium
TCTTTTAAAGCAGCCTTATACTCACTTACCTGTGCGGAGTAATAATAGACCTGTTTATTGATCTTTTTTAGTTCCTTCGCCAGGCCAAATCTGCCAAGCTGTTCTTTCAGGTATTGTTTTCTTTCTTTCAGGAACTGTTTCACCTCCTCTGCTTTTTTTAACTGGCCCTTCAGGGCTTCCATCTTTCCCATTGCCTCCTTCAGCTTTCCGCGGACGACTTCCGCCTCTTTTAAAAACTGCGGATTGGCTTCCAGGAATTTTAAGGACATGGCAAGACTGTCAACCTGGGGGATATACTGCTTTAACTCACCCCCTTTCAGCTTTTGCTCCAGCTCCTTGTATTTCTGGTCTGTGCCGGCAAAAACAGCCTGGGCCGCAGCCGAGTCTGTTTTGGACAGTTTTACCATGAGCTTTGCTTCCTGCTTTTTAAACTGCCGCAGGGCCTTATTTGCTTTTTTATCTAATTTTTTGCTCAGGCCGGAAGAACTTGCACAAACGACATCAAGGTATTTTTTGGAAATCTGCCCGTTTGTAGCGGCCGTATCCTGGGAGAATAAAGGGATGGAAAATAAAAAAAGGACGATGAAGACTACAGCCGGCTTTCTGCCCATAAAAAAGGTTAAGGTCTAATGATCCTGGTTCCTGATCAAATTTGGATATTTCCCGCCAGAAAAAAAATACCACTTTTGGGTTATTGGGTCGTATTGGTTTTTCCCTTATATTCCTTTTCCCCGTTTAAACCGTACGATTCGTCTTTTCTGCCGGAATATGTCCGCAAAATAGCGTGAAGAAAAAAAACAGAAGCGGGGAAAAAACATTTTTTTGGCGTTTTTTTCCCTTGGTAGTTCGGGGAAAATTTTGTAAGCGCAGTTCATCCCTCCTCCCCGGTCCGGTACCGGCTCTTCATCGCACAAAAAAGCCCGGGGATTCCCGGGCTGTTAATTCGATCGTGAAAGACCGCTATTTCACTGAGTTCACCAGATTTTTAAATGTTTCGGGGTTATTCATGGCCAGGTCCGCCAGCACTTTACGGTCCAGCTCAATCCCTTTCTGCTGCAGTTTGTTGATAAACACAGAGTAGGTCATTCCTTCTTCACGAACAGCGGCATTGATACGGGCGATCCAGAGCGTGCGGTATTCACGCTTCTTGAGTTTACGGCCTACAAACATGTAGGTCATCCCTTTTTCCACCACGTTTTTGGCTACCGTTAATACATTTTTACGTTTGCCATAGAAACCCTTGGCTTGTTTTAATATTTTTTTGCGGCGGGCTTTGGAGGCCACTGCATTTTTTGAACGAGGCATATTTTTTAGTTTGGGATCAGCCGCAGATCGTACAGCTGACAGCGTTATTAAATTAATTTTCTCCGGTAAAACGGCTTATTTGAGACGCAACAGGCGTTTTACAAAATCAACATGTGATTTCGCAACCGTTCCGTCCATTCTCATGCTGCGTTTACGTTTTTTGGATTTCTTCGTCAGGATATGACGTTTGAAGCTTTTCTGATGCATGATCTTCCCGGTGCCCGTTACTTTAAAACGTTTTTTGGCACTGGAGTTTGTTTTTACTTTAGGCATTTTACCCAGTATTTAAATTGACACCCTTGAGGCATTCCCCACCGGGGGACCTTTGTCGAACCTCTTCAGGCAATTGTTGTCCGCAGGGCGGACTGTAATAGAACTTTCCGTTTTTTGAACGGGTTGCAAAGATACTGTTGTATCAGGAATTGGCAAAGCCCTGTTCAAAATAAAAAGCAGGGCGTCCGGGACACCCTGCTCCTTTTATATTCAGGCTGGTTGAACCCCTTATTTATTAGGATTCAATGCTTTATTAATACGATCGGCCAGGTCTGCCAGGTGGAACTTTGTCAGCGGATCTGCCGCTTTAGTACTGGCAGCGGTAAATTCACCCCGGAGCGTGACCAGGTAGGCGCGGATGATACTCTTTGCATCTGACTTGTCACCCAGCCCGCCGGTGGTAATAATAATCCCCGGTACGGGTGAACTGCTTACCGCCGGGGTGAGCAGGCTGATCAGGCTGGTCACAAAGGATTTTTGCAGGTTGCGGCGGTAAATATCGGTTGCTTTTCCTGCCGGTACTTCTGTCAGAATTCCTTTTTTCAGATCGGCAAGAAGTTCGGTTACCTGGTAGGTACTGTTCCCCAGCATGGCTTCCGCATCAGTCAGTTTATTGAGGGTGCGGCTGCTCAGGAGCCGGCCCAGTACCGCGTCCTGTACCTGCCCGATCACCGTAGTACCATTCTGACCGGTCCGGGTAAAGATCTCATTATTGATCAGCCAGGCGGGTGTGGCAAACAGGTTTTTATTCAGGAAATCAACTGCTTCTTTTTGTTTGGCTTCAGCAACGGTTTCATAGACCGGACCACTTTCCTCCACCATTTTAGGGGTCAGCATCAGGCCGCCCACATTCCGGGTGATATGTCCCATATAACGCATAAACTGCCCCTGCACCTGGTCATACAATTCCTGTAAACCGGTATAGTCCTTGTTGTCTTCCCTTGTCCACTGCATTAAATTGGGAAGGATCCGCTGCAGGTTCTTTATTCCGTACATCCCCGCTTTTACCGCGTCATCACTAAGGTCTTCGGTCTGGTTCCTGGAATCATCCCCGAAGCTTTCTCCATCTCCCCACCAGAGGCGGCGGTTCTTTAATTTTTCGATCACCCATTTGTTGAGATAGCTTTTTTCCGCATCCGCATCCTTGTAATCCACAAACCGGCGGTACCCCCATTCAATGGCCCAGTTGTCATAATCACCGATCCTGGGGAACAGGCCTTTCCGGGAAATATTATCTTCCGGCTGCGCGACATAGTTGAACCGGGCATAATCCATGATCGAGGGCGTATGGCCATTGGCTTCCACCCAGGCTTTGTCACGGAGTTTTTCCACCGGCACGGTTGAACTGGATCCGAAATTATGGCGTAATCCCAGGGTATGACCCACTTCGTGCGCGGCCACAAAGCGGATCAGCTGTCCCATGAGTTCATCATCAAAAACCATTTTCCGGGCAGCCGGATCAGAGGGAGCGCATTGTACCAGGTACCAGTCGCGCAGCAGTTCCATGATATTATGGTACCAGTTGATATGGCTTTCCATGATCTCACCGCTCCGGGGGTCGGAAATACTCGGTCCGCTGGCATTGGAGATATCAGAAGGCTTGTAAACGATAGCCGAGTTGCGGGCATCATCGAGACTCCAGGTACTGTCTTCCTCGCGGGTCGGCGCCGGTTTGGCCATGATGGCGTTTTTGAACCCGGCTTTTTCGAAAGAGGCCTGCCAGTCATTCACACCCTGCATCAGGTAGGGCACCCATTTTTTGGGAGTGGCCGGGTCGATGTAGAAAATGATGGGCTTCTTCGGCTCCACCAGCTCTCCTCTCTTGTATTTTTCCACATCCTCATCCCTGGGCTCGAGTCTCCATCGTTTGACCAGTAATACATTTTCGACTCCCTGC
>JBBIGW010000237.1:0-3470 GCA_037447355.1 Bacteroidia bacterium
ATACGAACGGGAATGGCAGCATCAGCTGGAATCCGCATCCCACCCTGAGTTGCACCCACTGTACTGATCCGCTTGCCACTCCGGCTATTACAACCGTATATACCGCCGTTAACGAATCCCCGCAGGGATGCAGGGTCAGTGACCAGTTTACGGTAGTCGTACTAAATGATGCCCTGGTGGCCGTACCCGGCGGCTTTACACCCAATGGCGACGGGCTGAATGATTATTTCGGTCCGCTGGGTAAGGTACCCGATAGTTACCGCCTGCAGATCTTCAACCGGAACGGGGAAGTCGTCTTCCAAAGTTCGGCGATGGAACAACGCTGGAACGGACGTTACAAAGGAGAAACACAACCTGCCAGTGTATTCATTTACCTGGTGGAGTATAAAGACCTGCAAAACAAAACGCATCAGCAGAAAGGAACTTTTGTACTGATCCGCTGAACAAACAGCAATATAAACCTCAAGATATGGACCGAAGAGGTTTTTTCAAAACAGCAAACAGGCATCTCCGCGGGAAAAAAACGGAAGGAATAAAACGGAACCAGTTTTTCGCAGGATTGGCTCCGTACAGCGGCCCCTGGACTGTGAATGAAGTAAGTCACTTACTGAAACGCACGATGTTCGGCGCCCGCAAACAGGACCTGGATCATTTTCTTTCCCTGTCACCGGATGCGGCCGTGGATGAATTGCTCAATACAACCCCCGCACCCGCTCCCCCGGTAAGGGATTACGTCCTGCTGGAAGAAGAAGGTGTTTTCTATGACGACCTGGGCGTAGTCATCGGGCAAACCTGGGTCAATGATCCCAATATGGCCAGTGCCCCGGAAATACGCAGCCAGATCAATGGCCGGCGGGTTGACAGCCTGAAAAAATGGTGGACCGGACTGATCCTGAACCAGCAACGGAGCATCCAGGAAAAAATGGTTCTCTTCTGGCATCATCATTTCTCCATCCAGGAATCCGAAGTGGAAAATGCGGCCTTTCTCTTCCGTCACCACAACCTGCTTCGCACGTATGCACTGGGCAATTTTAAAACGCTCGTGCGGGAAGTGACCATCGACCCGGCCATGCTGATCCACCTCAACGGTTACCTGAATTCCAAACAGGCACCCGATGAGAACTATGCGCGGGAATTACAGGAATTATTTTCCATCGGGAAGGGCAATGATTCCCTCTATACCGAAGAGGATGTAATGGCAGCGGCCCGGGTACTCACCGGCTGGCGGATCAACGATGATCCACTGGGTTCCTACCTGGATACCGGGTCACATGATACCGGGAATAAAACTTTCTCGGCATTTTATAATACTACGACGATCAGCGGGAGCAGCAATACCTACCAGGAACTGGATGCCCTGGTGGACATGATCTTCCATACCACGGAAGCCGCCCGCTTTCTTTGCCGCAAACTGTACAAATGGTTCGTGTATTATGATATCAGCGACACGGTGGAAACGGAAGTCATCATCCCGATGGCGGAGGCGCTGAAAAATAATAATTATGAGGTGAAGCCCGCCCTGGCCCTGCTGTTCAAAAGCGAACATTTCTTTGAACCCCTGAACCAGGCCTGTTATATAAAGAGTCCCTTTGATATCATTGCAGGCACATTAAGGGAATTCAATGTGACTTTCCCGGCTTATACGGATTACACAACCGGTTATCCCCTGTTTAAAAACATTTATTCAAAGGCTGCCGAAATGCAGCAGCAATTATTCCAGCCGCCGGATGTTTCGGGCTGGCCTTCGTATTACCAGGAACCCATGCATTATGAATTATGGGTAAACAGCAATTCCCTTCCCAAGCGGGCTGATTTTACAGACGCACTGGTAGCAGATTCCGTGATTGATGTACGGTCCTTCGCCGCTTATTCATCCAACCCGGCCGATCCGAACCAGCTGATCAGCGATATAACCGCTTTGTTCCTGCGGTATCCCTTATCCGGTAATGCAAAGACCTATGTCAAAACCCATTTCCTGACCAATAATACAATGGATGATACCATCTGGACCAATGCCTGGAACAGCAATAACAATGCAGTCATCGACTCCTCTTTAAAGGAGCTGTTCCGGTTCCTGATGAACTTACCTGAATTCCATTTATGCTGATACCCGATTCATCCCGTAAAAAACAACTATGAACCGCAGACATTTTATCCGCAATACCGTCCCCCTCGCAGTAACCCTGCCCGGGCTGCTGAATGGCTTTTCGTTTACCGCCAGCGGGGCGGAAAGTCCCCTGGCCCGGTTGCTGGAGCATACGCTTACCGATACCGATCACGTTTTTGTGCTGGTGCAACTGGCCGGTGGCAATGACGGGCTCAATATGGTGATCCCGCTCGATGTGTATGGCAACTATTATAATGCCCGCACCAATATCGCCATACCGCAAAGCCAGGTACTGCGGTTAGACGGTACCGATAAATCCGGTCTGCACCCGGCCATGACCTCCCTGCAGACGATGTTCAATGAAGGGAAAATGAGTATTGTGCAGTCGGTCGGATATGATAATCCTAACTTTTCCCATTTCCGGTCAACCGATATCTGGAACAGTGCCGATACCCGGACCAACCGGAGAGAGCGGGTGAAAACCGGCTGGATGGGGCGTTATCTCGAAAGTGAATACCCGGGTTACCCCGATGCCTATCCCGACACCACAATGCCCGACCCGCTGGCGATCCAGATCAGTAATTTCCCGACATTGACCGTACAGGGTGAGATCTACTCCATGGGCTTATCCATTACCAACCCGGAGAAGATCTACAGCTTCTCCAACCCTTTCTCCGATTACCCGCTGAACTCAGCACCCGCGAATAAGGAACTGAAATTCCTCCGGGTGATCGCTGAAAAGACCAAGATCTATTCGGACATTATCCGGGCGGCCTACCAGCGGGCCGCCACGATGGCGGCCTACCCCGCTGAAAACGGGCTGGCCGAACAATTAAAGATCGTGGCCCGCCTGATCCGGGGCGGATTAAAGACGAGAGTGTACACGGTTACGATGGGCAGTTTTGACACGCATAAAAAACAGGTCAATGCCAGTGATACCACTACGGGTATGCATGCCCGTTTGATGAAAGATCTTTCGGGCGCCATCAGCGCTTTCCAAAGCGATCTTGAATTAATGGGACTGGATGAACGCGTAATGGGTATGACCTTTTCGGAATTCGGGCGGAGGATCAAATCCAATGCCAGCCTGGGTACGGACCATGGCGCCGCGGCTCCCCTGATCCTGTTCGGGAAAAACGCGAAAAAAGGAATACTCGGCACCAGCCCGGAGATACCGGCTGATATACAGGTGGTGAACAATATTCCTTTCCAGTATGATTTCCGGAGTGTGTATGCTTCCGTGCTGGAGCAATGGTTTTGTGTAAAACAACCGGCGCTGGACTCCATCCTGTTACAGCATTACCAGTCCCTGCCACTCGTCACCGGTCCCTGCGGCGTACCCGATGATCCGGAGGGCACTAAT
>JBBIGW010000238.1:0-3370 GCA_037447355.1 Bacteroidia bacterium
TGAAGGTCCGACTACCGACTGCCGACTATTAACTGCCCCCTCAAAAAAAAATACGAAATGCCCCTCTATTTCCAGCTGACGCTTAGAAGGCCCCACTCACCCTCTCAAACCACCCTCTCACCTTCTCCCCTGTTGGATCCTGAAATGTTAGGTGATGGTACTCATTGGTATCCGGTTCATAGATGTAGTCCTTTTTCCATTCCGGGTAATGCAGTGCCACTTCTTCAATGGCCTGCAGGATGTACTTTATTTCCTCATCCGTCATTACCGGGTGGATGGACATCCGGACCCAGCCGGGTTTGCAGGAAAGATCCCCCTTGTGCATTTCTTCGAGGATCTCGTAGGAATGCAGCTGGTCCACATGCAGGAGCATATGACCATAGGTACCGGCGCAGGCGCAGCCACCGCGGGTCTGGATACCAAACCGGTCGTTCAGCAGTTTTACCACCAGGTTGAAATGCGCTCCCTTCAGTATAAAGGAGATCACCCCGAGCCGGTGGGTGGTCTGGCGCTCGAGTATTTCAATGCCCGGTATAGCGGGCAGTTTTTCAAAGATGATTTTCAGCAGTTCTTCTTCACGCTGCAGCATTTTCTCCACCCTCATTTCCTCCTTCAGTGTTACGGCCAGTGCCGCTTTGATTCCCTGCAGGAACGGAGGGGTTCCGCCATCCTCGCGGTGTTCAATATCGTTGATGTATTCATGCATCTTCCAGGGATTGGTATAGGTTACCGTGCCGCCCCCCGGCTGGTCGGGTATAATATTTTTGTACAGTTTTTTATGGAAGATCAGCACACCGGGTGTACCCTGGCCACCCAGAAACTTATGCGGGGAGAAGAAAATGGCGTCCAGCCAGGCGCCTTCTTCCGCCGGGTGCATATCGATCGCCACATAGGGAGCCGAACAGGCAAAATCCACAAAACAAAGACCGTTGTATGCATGCACTTTTTTTGCCACATCGTGATACGGGGTTCTGATACCCGTGACATTGGAACAGCCGGTAATAGCCGCAATTTTATGGTGCCGGTCCTTGTATTTTTCCAGGAGCTGCTGAAGAGAATGAAGACAGATATTTCCCTCTTCATCATTGGGTATGATCTCCACATCGGCGATGGTCTCCAGCCAGGAAGTCTGGTTGGAATGGTGCTCCATTTCCGAGACAAAGATGACCGGCTTCAAAAGCGGGTCCACATCCAGGTAATTACTAAAAATTTCGTGGATCCTTAGCACCTCACTTTTCAGTTCGTGGGAGGCCGGCAGCCGTCCTTTTTTTACATAATCCATGATCCGCTCGGGGAGCCTCAGTCCCAGGAGCCGCTGCAATTTATTGACGGCACCCGTCATCCCGCTGCCGGCAAAAATGAGCACATCCTCAGGTCCGGCATTCACATGTTTCTTGATGATCCGTTTGGCCAGTTCGTAGGCCCGGGTCATGGCCGTACCGGTAACTGTCGTTTCGGTATGGGTATTCCCCAACAGGGGCATGATCACTTTGGTTAACCGGTCTTCGATCGGCTGGTAGGCTCTTCCGCTGGCCGTCCAGTCGGCATAGATCATTTTTTTTGTACCATAAGGCGTCTCGAAATACGTGTCAGCCCCGATAATATGCTTCCGGAAAGATTGGAAATAGTCTTGTAGCAAGGCGGTTCGTTTGCCCTAAAATTAATTTATTTCCCTTAGTAGCACGGTGATATTAATTACATGGCTGCGGAAAAGCCAGGGACTTCTGTTCGCCTCTTTTTTTTCCTCAATCACTTATCCTGCGGTATTTGGTGCCGATATAATCCACAAAGTCAGGTTCAATGCCCTGCTGACGAAGGAGGGTCTGGATCTGGGCCCGGTGATGGATGGAATGATAATTTAGCTGTAAAGCGATATCTTTAGGTGCAGCCGCCCATTGGCCATTATCAAATCCGATGAAGGTCACTTCCGCATTTAATTCATCCTCGGTTTTTAAATGGATATAGGCCAGCCATATCTCCAGGCTTTGGGACCATTCCTTTTCCAGTTCCTCCACTGCATAAACAGGGTCCCACCAGGACATCTGCGGGGCCCTCGGATCCCGCAAAATCCTGGCCATCCACTTATACTGGCTGTTGATCAGATGACTAAACAAGCGGACCGCTTCTGTCCTATCCGGGAGTTGCAGTATTTTTGCCAGTATTTTTCGGTTGGTGGCATCGTTATACCTGAAGGTTTCAATCAAATACTCTTTCATAATCATACCGCTTTGAATGGTTGCCCCGGATCTGCACCAGAATACAACCCGGTTGAAAATACAAAATTTAATACCACCTTTCAGCGTAACCCTAACCGTTCATCCTTTTTACGCTATAAGCCTGTCCGGCACCTGCAACACTGATTTTTAAAAAAGATCCGGCCATTCCCCGCTGTCCTGAGTTTACAACTCAGGACAATTCCTTAAAATAATATTACCTGAAAAAAAACTGCCCCGTTTTCATTTATTGCTGGTTACCGGAAATACCGGAATGATATTGTGTACCCGCCTTATCCACCACCAGGATCCCGCTGTAAAAAGGACGGGTCCCAATATATGCCCAGAGTACAGCACCCGTTGTGGCATTCAGGGCGGTAATGCTATTGTTCCAGTTTCCGAAATAGACGGCATTATTGGCAACCGTGACATTGGATATGGAGGGATTGGTATTTTCATAGGAGCCAAATTTCCATACCAGGCTACCTGTTTCTGCATTGACCGCATATAATTCTCCACCCTTTGTATTGCTGTAGATGATACCGTTCATTCCAACCGGAGGGCGAAAACCGGAAGACGGGGAACTAAACCTCCAGATCAGAGCGCCGGAAAGCGGGTCCAGGCAATTTAAATTTGATCCGTTATCGGAATAGAGTTTGTTATTATAAACCGTAGGGGCAGCGGAACCTCCTCCCAGTGAGCCATTTGAATGTTGCCATTTCACCACACCCGGGTTATTTAAATCAATGGCGATCATGTCCCGCAGCTCACCGTCCGCAAAGATCATATTATTCCAGTAACAGGGATTGCTGGAAAAACCGATCGGCGAGATCAGGCCATTCCATAAATTCGCGCCGGTATTCCAGTCATAGGCATACATGGAGTAAAATCGCTGGCAGCTGTAAAATACACCATTATTTATGGTCAGACTGACCGCCAATTCCCGGGGGATTTTCCACCTCCGGGCGCCGGTAGTTGCATTAACGGAATAAATACCCCCTTCGGCATAAATGGTATTCAGTAAAAAATCATTATAAAAAATGGCGCCATTATAGGCAATCGGGGCCGCATTGGTCGCCGTCATCGCATCTGACTGATGGGTCCACCGGACCGAACCCGATACCGGGTCAATACAGAATAAAGTCCCGTTCCCTGAA
>JBBIGW010000239.1:0-3344 GCA_037447355.1 Bacteroidia bacterium
ACCTTTTTTCAACATCATTGGTCGAACCTGTATAGGTTTTACCGGTGCTGTCCGAAAATAATATGTATACATATCCGGTCATAAAAAAAGTCCGCATGGCGGACTTTTGTGACCCCGTCTGGATTCAAACCAGAAACCTTTTGATCCGTAGTCAAATGCTCTATTCAGTTGAGCTACGGGGCCAACGGGCGGCAAATATAGGATAAAATTTTTAAGGCAAAAATTCCTGTTTCAGTGCCGTCCAAACCCTCTGTTTTCATCCTGTTTCCCGTGAATTTTGGTGTTCTTCATATCCCGATCCGGGACCAGGTTGCCTAATTTCCCGGTCACTGTAGCCCGGGCCAGGTTTTATAATTGGTCTTCCCGGCTAAAATAATGCGGGTTTGTTTTACAGCAACAGCACCCGGGGTCTGCTCCCCTTTTCTTAGCTTTATCCAATAAATTTCCTGTATGAAAAAAATAATATTACCCGCTTTCCTGCTGCTGGGTCTGATCACCCAGGCGCAGATGAAAGCGGATGATGTAAAGACCTTCACCCTGAAAAACGGGATGAAATTCCTGGTGGTGGAAGATTTCTCCATCCCTAACGCCAATATGTACCTGTTTTACCGCGTAGGCAGCCGCAATGAACACCAGGGCATCACGGGACTCTCCCATTTCTTCGAGCACATGATGTTCAACGGCGCCCGGAAATACGGTCCCAAACTTTTTGACCAGGCCATGGAGTTTAATGGCGGCGCCAACAATGCCTATACCACGGAAAATGTAACCGTGTACACCGACTGGTTCCCGGCCAATGCTGCGGAAGTGATCTTTGACCTGGAGGGTGACCGTATCGCCAGCCTTAGCATTGATCCCAAAATGGTGGAAAGTGAGAGAGGCGTGGTACTGAGTGAACGAAGTACCGGGCTTGAAAATTCTCCCTGGGATCAGCTCAACCAAGTCCTGCAGGGTGCTGCCTTCCTCGAGCACCCTTATCACTGGCCGGTGATCGGGTACGAAGACGACATGAAGAACTGGAAACAGGAGGACCTGGAGCGGTATTTCAGGACCTACTATGCACCGAATAACTGCGTGGTGGTTGTTTCAGGCGGTATCAAACTGGAGGAAGTGAAACGGCTGGCTGAAATATACCTGGAGCCCATCCCATCACAACCTGCGCCTCCAAAAGTTAATATCACGGAGCCGCCGCAAACCGGTGAACGGAGGGTGATGGTACAGCGGGATGTGGCCACTCCCTACCTGATGATCGCATACCATATCCCGGAATCCAGGCACGAGGATTATTATGCCCTCAATATCCTGAATTCCATTTTAACCAGTGGCAAATCCTCCCGCCTTTACAGCTCGCTGGTGGATCAGCAACAACTCGCCACCCAGGTCTTTTCCGGGTTCAGCGAAAGTTTTGACCCCACCCTCTTCACTTTCTATGCGGTAACCGCTAAAAATGTAAACGAGACCGAACTTGAAAAAGCGATTTACCGGGAACTGGATAAAATTAAAAACGAAGGCATCAGTGAGGCGGAGCTGCAGAAGATCAAAAACCAGAAGCTGATGGAATTCTATGAGCAGGTGGAGACCATCAACGGCAAGTCCAATAATATAGGAACCTATGAAGTTTTCTTCGGGGATTACCGGAAAATGTTTGATGCCCCGGCCCAGTACAATAAAGTAACGGTGGCCGATGTACAGCAAGCCGCTAAAAAATATTTCACCAAACCGAACCGCACGGTTGGCATATCAAAACCCAATACGGAGGAATAATATATGAAACAACTGAATCAACTCTTTATAGCCGGCCTGTTGCTGGTACTGGGGGCGCCCCTTTCCGCCCAGGGATATAAACTGCCTCCCTATGAAAAATTCAAATTGCCCAACGGGCTGACCATCTACCTGATGGAACAACATGAGGTCCCGGTGATCAGTGTATCGGCGATTCTGCCGGCTGGTGCAATTTATGACGGACCAAAAGCCGGGCTCGCTTCCCTGACAGCCGCAGGCCTGAAGCATGGAACTACAAATTTCACCAAGGCGAAACTGGATGAGGAACTGGATTTCCTCGGCGCCTCATTGAACACGTATGCCTCCAAAGAGTCAGCCGGGCTCTCCGCTAAATTCGCTGCCAAAGACCGGGACAAAATACTGTCCATTATCAGGGACATCCTGCTGGAACCCGTCTTCGATTCCAGTGAATTTGCAAAAGAAAAGAAACGCCTGCTGATCAGCCTGGAACAGCAAAAAGAAAGTCCCCGATCCGTAATTGGTTCTTATTTTGATAAATTCCTCTATGGTGATCATGTTTACGGAAATATTGTACAGGGAAAGATCACCACGGTAACGCTCCTGACCACTGCCGATCTGAAAGCATTCTATACCGCTAACTACCATCCGGATGGTGCTGCGATCAGTGTGGCCGGTGATTTCTCTGCCAAAGAAATGAAGGCCAGCATCACGGCCCTGTTTTCCGGGTGGAAGAAAGGCACCAAAACAGTTGCCAGCCTGGCTTCCGCCCCCATCAGCAAACCCACTGAAAACCGGGTCTTGCTGGTGAATAAGGAGGATGCCAAAGAAACCACTTTTTATATCGGCGCGCCGGGTATCGCCCGTAACAATCCCGATTTTGTAGCCATAGAAGTGGTGAATACATTATTTGGCGGACGCTTTACTTCCATGCTCAATGATGAACTGCGGGTCAACAGCGGGCTGACTTATGGCGCCAGCAGCCGGTTCAGTGCCCTGAAGAACGGGGGTAGTTTTGTGATCAGCACATTCACGGCCGGAAAAACCACCGAAGCCGCGATTGACAAAGCCCTGGAAGTGCTCAATAAACTGCACAGCAGTGGTATTGACGAGAAATCACTAACCTCGGCCAAGAATTATGTAAAGGGCCAGTACCCCCCGCGTTTTGAAACAGCCGGTCAGTTGTCCGGGTTGCTGACCCAGATGTTCTGGTACAATTTTGATGAATCGTTCATTAATAATTTTGAAAAGAACGTGGACGGGCTGAACCTGGAAAAAGCAAAAGATATTATTGCACGGTATTTTCCGAAAGATAAATTGCAGTTTGTACTGGTGGGAAAATCCGCTGACATTAAAAAGATTGCTGAGAAATATGGGAAAGTGACAGAAGCGCAGATCGGGGAAGAGACGAAGAAGGGGTTTTAAGAAGGAATGGGCCTTCTAAGATGAATACGTTTTTGATACGGGCCTATCTTTCGTCGGGGAGATTTTTTGATTAGCCGATTAGCCGATGGAGCTTTCTAAGAAGAAGTACTTGCTGTTTCGACATTGTATTTCATCGGGGTGCTTCACTACAGGGATATGCCATTTAGTATTTAATATTT
>JBBIGW010000240.1:0-3313 GCA_037447355.1 Bacteroidia bacterium
CCATTCATACCGGTCTTAAATCCAAAGTTATTCTCTTTCCTTCTAAATTCCCCCCGCCGGATGCCGGATGTCTTTTATCCGGATCAGTAAACCCGTAACAACAGCTGATGTAGCATAACTACAGGACCAGGCACTTAGCAAGGTTCCGTTTACATAAGCAAGAGTAAGGAATACCCCGGTAGTCGTTACAGCAATCAGTGCTAATTTAGTCAATAGTGCATCTGCCCCGAACTTGTCCATCAGGTAAAGTACCGTAAAATGCAATAAAAGCAGGGGAAAAGAATAAACCAACGAAATGAACAGAATCAGCGGGTAATACGCTATTAATTCACCCATTACCCCGTTTCCCTGACTGCTTACCATTTCAAAAAACCAGGAGAGTACCGGTCCCAGGACCCCAGGGTAGAAAGCCAGTGCTTCAGGGAATAGGTCAGGTTCATAGGCAGGCTATTCGCTTTTTTGTACGCGCCAGACGCCAGTTTCAACAACCGCGGTATTATACGACTCAATACAATCCATGATCGCCTGTTCCGGCCCCTTCACCCATTCCTCACTCCCGTAAAAAGCATCCTGGCTTTGCTTCCGGTGCTCCGTGTTTTCATAGCCCCGGACCAGGTAAAAACTGTCCGGGTCAATTAAGGAAATTCCATAATCCACCACATTTACCTTCCAGCGGCGGAGCATGGGCAGGGACTGCTCTGTAAACAGCTTTCCGAATTCTCCGGATCTTCCACTCTTCAATTTGTAAATCCTGATTTCTGTGATCATTTGATTAGATTTTTTTGCTAACCACAGGCCCGGGGCCTGCACTGCATTATGACTCTACGGACAATCTGGTATTGCTGTATCTGAGCCGGAACCAAAAACGGTTTCTGTTGCAGGATGCGCCGGAATCAATAAGCCTGAATCAGTACATTGGTCGGGATGCCAAGTACCTGATGAAGTTGGCGAATCATTTCAAGGGTTAATTTTCTCCGGCGATTCAGTATTTCACTGGCCCTGCTTTTCAGGCCAATAATTCTAGCGAGGTCATTCTGGCTATATCCTAATTGCTCCATTCGGAATTTTATGGCTTCAATGGGATCCGGGTAGCTGACGGGGTAATGCTCCTGTTCGTAGTTATCAATCAGGATACCCAGCACTTCCAGTTCGTCGCTGTCTTTTGTACCGGTCCTGGCATCGAAAATAAGTTCGAGCCGTGAAAGTGCGGCCCGGTATTCCTTTTTTGATCTTATTGGTTTAATTGTCATCGTTGTTAGATTTTACTTGCGTCAATTCTATCATACTCATTGTGCGTTCCGATAAACCGGATCCAAACCATACCGAAATCGTAATTAATTTTCACAATGATCCTGTAACGATTACCCTTTATATTGAACACTATCCTGTTACCAGCAATTACCGAAGCACTTGGATAGTCACGTTTTATATCATTCGGCTCTTCCCACCGGGCCGATTCTGCTTCCTGGTACCAGGATTTGAGTTGTTGCTCACAATCAGGGTGTTTTGCCCAAAATTCCCTCAATATTCTTTTGGCTATAACTCTCAAAAGGCCAGGTTTTGTCAAAAATACAAAAAGTTCCCAAAGTGGGAAATTATAATTCCAGGGGTCATTGGGGATTTTCAGCCGGAAATACCCGTATTGAAACTTCCGGGCGGAAACAATTGAGCCTGTTTATTTGCTAGTGCACGGCACCGGGATATATTTCTGCAGGGTATATTAGCATCAACACAGTTCCTGTTACAATTACCATCCCGGCATAAAAAAAGCCCCGCTGTGCTGCGGGGCCTTTATGCTTAGTTCAGCATTTTTTATTTCAGTTTCGCCAGCGCCACCCTGATCCGCTTCCAGCCCTCCTCAATTTTCTCCATGCTGTTGGCAAAGGAGAATCGAACACATTTCGGTTCGCCGAATGCATCCCCCATCACAGATGATACATGGGCATTGTTGAGCAGGTACATGGAAAGATCCGCTGCATTGGTTACCGTGGTCTCCCCGTCTGTCTTTCCATAATAATAACTTACATCCGGGAAAATATAGAAAGCACCCTCGGGCTCGGGACAGACCACACCCGGAATATCTTTTACGATCTCCAGCACTTTCTTACGGCGGCGGGTAAACTCTTCCACCATGTCCATCGAGGGTTTCAGGTCGGTAGTCAGCGCCACCACCGCGGCTTTCTGGGTGATGGAATTCGTACCGCTGGTAAACTGTCCCTGTACTTTCTCACAGGCTTTCGCCACATCGGCATGGGCGGCAATATAACCCAGCCTCCAGCCGGTCATGGCAAACCCCTTGCTCAGCCCGTTTACTATGATCACCCGGTCCTTCAGTTCGGGGAACTGCGCAATGCTCTCGTGCCTGCCGACGAAATTGATATACTCATAGATCTCGTCGGAGATGATAAAGAGCTGCGGATGTTTTTTGAATACTGCTGCCAAGGCGGTCAGTTCCTCTTTGCTGTACACCGCCCCGCTGGGATTACAGGGAGAGGAGAACAGGAATACTTTTGATTTGGGGGTGATGGCGGCTTCCAGCTGGGCGGCATTGATCTTGAATCCCTGCTGCGGCGTGCTCTTGATCTCCACCACTTTCCCCCGGGCAATTTTCACCAGTTCACTGTAGGTCACCCAGTACGGGGTGGGAATGATCACTTCATCGTTATCATCCACCAGGGCCAGGATGGCATTGGCGAGACTTTGCTTGGCGCCCGTGGATGCCACAATATTCTCCGCTTTATATTCAAGATTATTATCTCTCTTCAGTTTGGTACAGACGGCTTCGCGCAGATCGGGGTAACCGGGCACCGGTGTATAATGGCTCCAGTTGTCCTGGATGGCTTTGATGGCTGCCTGCTTGATATGTTCGGGGGTGTCGAAGTCGGGTTCACCAAGGCTCAGGTCAATCACATCAATGCCTTTTGCTCTCAGTTCGCGGCCCAGCTTGGCCATCTTTAAAGTTTCGGGTTCATTGAAGCGCTGGAGGAAAGAAGATAGTTGCATATTGGAGTTTATAGTTCAGAGTTCAAAGTTCAGAGTTCAGAATTCAAAGTTTAAGGTTTGGAGTTTGTACCCCGCACCTGTTTTTCGGGTCGTGAAGTTAGCGAATTTCAGTACTCAATCCCGGTAAGTAAAGAGGAATTGAGCAAAATCAGGCCGGTGCTTCCTAACTCTTGTTCGTTCATACGCGGATATCACTCTTCCCAGGTTTTTCATAAACGGCAAACCCAGCTTTTCGTAATCATACTGATCATCGTTGAAGATACCATCCCTGTTGCAATAAATCACCGCGCTCAGCATAAACTCCACCTGG
>JBBIGW010000241.1:0-3277 GCA_037447355.1 Bacteroidia bacterium
GATATTTTGTGCCTGTAAATATCGTTTTAAATCCGGGATCGGAATTTCCCTGAAATGAAAGATGCTGGCCGCCAGTGCCGCATCGGCATGGGCTTCCAGGAATACTTCAGAAAAATGTTCCATCCTGCCGGCACCCCCGGAGGCAATTACAGGAATGGGAACCGCTTCGCTGATCTGCCGTGTAATGGTTAGTGCAAATCCGTTTTTTGTACCGTCATTTTCCATGGAGGTTAGCAGGATCTCCCCGGCGCCGCGTTGCACGGCTTCCCTGGCCCAATCCAGGGCAGGGAGCGGGGTGGGGGTCCTTCCCCCATGTGTCACGACCATCCAGTTGTCCGCAATAATCTTCGCGTCTATTGCCAGTACCACGCACTGGCTGCCGAATTCCCGGGCCAGTTCATTGATCAGTTCCGGCCGTTTTACGGCCGATGTATTGACGGAAATTTTATCCGCACCGTTTTCCAGCAAGACCGTTACATCCTCAACCGTATTGATTCCCCCGCCAACCGTAAACGGGATATTGATATGCGTGGCAATTTCCCGGACCAGTCTGGCAAGGGTCTTTCTTTTCTCCGTCGTGGCCGTAATATCGAGGAACACCAGTTCGTCCGCTCCTTCTTCGCAATAACGAACGGCCAGTTCCACCGGGTCACCGGCATCCCGGAGTTCGAGAAAGTTAGTCCCTTTTACCGTTCTGCCGTTTTTGATATCCAGGCAGGGGATGATTCGCTTGGTGAGCATGGTTATAAAAATCGTTTTAAATCAGCCAGGGTGATCCGGTTCTCATAAATCGCTTTCCCGATGATCGCGCCCTTACAACCGGCCTGCCTTAATTCATCCAGTTCTGTAATACGGGTGATGCCTCCGCTGGCGATCAGGTCAACAGACGGATGCTGGTTCAGTATTTTTTTATACAGGCCCAGGGACGTACCCTGGAGTAATCCGTCTTTCTCCACATCGGTACAGAAGAACTGCTTTACGCCTTTTGTCTTGTATTTCTCAATCAGCTCAAATACCGTCAGGGTGGTGGATTCGGTCCATCCCCTGATCACGATCCGGCCATCTTTTACATCCGCGCCGATAATAAATTTCTCCGGGTTGAAGGCCAGCAGCCAGCCGCTGAAGGTTAATTCATCTTTTACCGCGATACTGCCCACCGCCGCATAAGCCGCACCGGAATTGAAGGTGATCTCCACATTTTTCTGTGTACTGATGCCGCCGCTGAAATCTATGACCAGTTCGGTTTTGCCGGCAATCTTTTCCAGCACTTTCCAGTTTTTTACTTCCCCGCATTTCGCCCCGTCCAGGTCCACCAGGTGCAGGCGCCGGATACCGGCCCCTTCAAACTGCAGGGCCACTTCCAGCGGGTCCTCGTTGTATATTTTCTGCTGGCTGTAATCCCCCTTTGTCAGGCGTACACATTTGCCGTCTATAATATCAATGGCCGGTATAATCTTCATGTCAGAGCGATAAAAAATTTTTTAAAATCTGTTCACCCGCTTTGGCGCTTTTTTCCGGGTGAAACTGTACCCCGTAAAAATTCTTCCAATGCAGGGCCGAACTATAGGGGCGGGTATAGTCGGTGCTGGCAATACTGAACCTGTTTTCTTCCGCGTAATAACTGTGTACAAAATAACAGTAAGCGTTTTCCTCCACGTTGTTAAATAAACCGGTTTTGAGATTGAAAAGGGTATTCCACCCGATCTGTGGTATTTTCAATAAAGGATCGTCCGTGGTGAATTTCTTCACCTGTACACCCGGGAACACACCGAGACAACGGGTCTCATTTTCTTCGGAGCTGGCGCAGAGCAGTTGCATACCGAGGCAAATGCCCAGTACGGGCTGCTGCAACGATATAATCAGTTTGTCGAGTTCCCTTTCCCGCAGGTATTGCATAGCGGTGCTGGCCTCGCCCACACCGGGAAAAATGACCCTGTCCGCAGAGCGGATCTGTTCGGGATCATCGGTCACGACCGCCCGGACGCCGATCCGTTCCAGGGCGAACAGTACGGACCGGATATTCCCCGCATTATATTTTATAATAACTGTTTTCATTATAATATTCCTTTGGTACTGGGCAGTTGCATATTGTCCGGGTCCCTTTTTACCGCCATCTTCACCGCTTTTGCCAGTGCTTTAAAGACCGATTCAATTTTATGGTGTTCATTGTCGCCTTCCACTTTTATATTGAGGTTACAGCGGGCCGCGTCCGAAAATGACTTGAAGAAATGATACAGCATTTCCGTTGGAAGGTCGCCCACCCGTTCCCTTTTAAATTCGGCTGACCAGACCAGCCAGCTGCGGCCGCCAAAATCAATGGCCACCTGCGCGAGGGCATCATCCATCGGTAAGGTAAATCCATACCGGGCGATTCCTTTTTTGTTTCCCAAAGCCAGTGCAATGGTTTCGCCCAGCGCAATGGCTGTATCCTCGATGGTATGGTGTTCATCAATATGCAGGTCGCCCTCCACGCTAACGGAGAGATCGATTCCGCTGTGCCTGCCTAACTGGTCCAGCATATGATCAAAGAAGTGAAGGCCGGTCTTAATGGAGGTCCTTCCCATTCCGTCCAGGTTCATTTCTATGCTGATCTTTGTTTCATTGGTGTTTCTCTCATGACGGATCACCCGCTGTCCGATCCGCAGGAATGCATAGATGGCTTTCCATTCCGTGGTCTCCAGGGCGGTTACGTTCTTCAGCTCACTCATATCATTGCTGATCTCCGCCGCCCCGAGGCTGGCGTCGTTGTTCAGCCAGATCGCTTTACAACCCAGGTTTTTGGCCAATTGCACATCCGTAACCCGGTCGCCGGGAATATCAAAGTCCGCATTGTTGAGATACTCCAGCAGCATGCCCGTGGCCGGTTTGCGGGTGGGGGCAGGATCGGCTGCAAAACTCCGGTCGATATGGACGTTGCTGAAAAAAATACTTTCGTTCTCCAATGCTTTCATGACAAAATGCTGCACGGGCCAGAAGCAGTCTTCCGGGTAGGAAGAAGTGCCCAGCCCGTCCTGGTTGGTTACCATGACCAGTTCAAAATCCAGTTCCGTGGCGATTCGTTTCATCCAGGTAAACATATCAGGGTAGAATTCCAGCTTGGAAAAGGAGTCGATCTGGTAGGTTGGCGGAGCTTCTTTGATCAGGGTGCCGTCCCGGTCGATGAAGAGTATTTTTTTCATGCCGTATAATTTTTTAAAGCTTCGAGTAATTGGTTGTTCTCATCGGGTGTGCCAATGGTGATCCGCAGGCAGTCGTCACATAAAATCACTTTGGACCG
>JBBIGW010000242.1:0-3219 GCA_037447355.1 Bacteroidia bacterium
CGCATCAACTAAAGCGGAAGCGGATGCCTATATAAAAGAGTTCGAAGAACAACTGGAGACAATCGGAGATGACGCTCAACTGGCCAATATTGATCTCCAGAATAAGCTTCAGCAACAGCAGCAGACCATTCAGATGCTGTCGAATATTTCCAAAATGCTGCATGATACGGCCATGGCCATCATCCGGAAAATCGGGTAAGCGTAAATGCCCCATAGAAACCGGTTTGACAATAGTCCTGAATGGGAGCAGCACCGAAAAGCCGCAACCCATAAATTTATTCCGGAAAGCAAGACTGATTTCCTCATCATATAAAGCCGCAATTGGGGAACTCGTAAAGAATGGTTTATCTTTTAGCGGTGAAACAATATTTCCACATCGCCGGTATTTTACTCTGTCTGACCTTTATTTGGCGGCCTTGCACCGCACAAAATCCGGGCTCAGATTTAGTTTTTGACCGGATTTCGCAGAAGCAGGGGCTACCGGATAATTCCATCAATTTTATATTTCAGGACAGCAGGGGCTTCCTGTGGCTATCCGCCAACCATGGCCTGAGCCGGTACGACGGCCATCATTTTAAAAATTATACCACCATTGGCAAAGGGGGGATTACCGATCTGGCTGTGAAGTGTATTACAGAAGATAAAGATGGAAATATCTGGTTTGGAACAGAAAGCGGCCTGAATAAACTGAATCCCTTTACGGAAAAAATCATCCAGTACCAGGAAGGTACCGGGCCGGGCACCATTCCTTTCCGGTGGGTCAATTACCTGTATATTGATAAGGATCAGCAGCTCTGGCTCTGCTCCGAAAAGGGGCTGGCACTTTACAATCCCCTTAGCGACAGCTTTCAAAATTATGAGATAAGTGTAACCGGGAAAGATGACCGGGTAAACAAGTTTATTAATATTATACTGGATGACGGTGCCGGTAAATTATGGATGACCAGTTCCTATGGCATAAAAGCATTTTCCAAAAAAACAAATACTGAATGAATTTTATCAGCAGAAGGTTCAGCAGATCCATATTGTGGGCGAGTATGCCCGGAAAATGATCAAAAACTACAACGAGGCGCTGCAGTTTGTGGATGATTATTTTACGTTAAATTATTCTTCATTCCTGAATAAATATTTTCCGGGCAGTCGTGAAACCGAAATTAAACGAACACTCACCCCTGAGAAATTCAAAAAACTGTTTGGCAGACTGTCGGTAAATCAGCTGGCCATAATTAACAATCGGGAACAGCATATTGTGGTCGCCGCGGGTCCGGGAAGTGGTAAAACAAGGGTGTTGGTCCACAAACTGGCTTCCTTACTATTAGCAGAAGACGTAAAGCATGAACAGCTATTGATGCTCACCTTTTCAAGGGCCGCCGCCACCGAATTCAAGAAACGGCTGATTGAACTGATTGGGAATGCAGCCGCCTATATAGAAATTAAGACCTTCCACTCCTACTGCTTTGACCTGCTGGGTAAGGTCGGCAGCCTGCGTCTTTCGGAAAATGTGGTCAAAGACACGGTAGCCATGATCCGGGCCGGGGAAATTGAACCCAACCGGATCACTAAAACGGTCCTGGTGGTGGATGAGGCTCAGGACATGAACGGAGATGAGTATGATCTGGTAAAGGCCCTGATGGAAGTAAATGAAGATATGAAAGTGATCCTGGTGGGTGATGATGATCAGAATATTTATGGTTTCAGGAAAGCGGATTCCCGTTATATGCAATCAATGATTGAGCAGAATCAGGCTGTGAAGTATGAATTAACGGAGAACTACCGGAGTAAACCTGAAATTGTTCAATTTGCCAACAAATGGGCGGAGACGATAAACAGGCGCCTTAAATCACAACCCGGTTTTCCGGTACAGCAGACAAGCGGCCAGGTGACCATTACACAGCATACAGGAAATAAACTGATAGTTCCCGTGGTGAATGCGATACTGGCTGCCTCGCTGCGGGGAACAACCGCTGTATTAACCAGGAAAAATGATGAAGCCGTATTGGTGAACGGGTTGCTAAACAAAAATAAAATTCCCGCCAGGCTGATCCAGTCGCTGGATGGATTTCCGCTTACCGCCTTATACGAAATCCGGTATTTCTCGGATCTGGTCTTTGTTGATGCAGACAGTCCAACTATCAGTAATGAACTATGGCAGGAGGCCCTGCGAAAACTTCAACTACATGCAAGGGAAAGCCGGCACCTTGATCTTGTACTTAAACTGATAAGGGACTTTGAAGCGGTGAACACTCAGCGTAAATACAAGAGCGACTGGCAGAGTTTTCTGCGGGAATCCGGTTTAGAAGATTTTGTAAATGGAGATAGCGAAACTGTTATCGTAAGCACGGTGCATAAAGCCAAGGGTAAAGAGTTCGATAATGTTTTTGTGCTATTATCCGGATTGGATGCATCAAAAGAAGAAGAGAAGAGAGCTTTTTATGTTGCCATTACCCGTGCCAGGTCCAATCTGCAAGTTCATTATACCGGGTCCTTTCTAAAACCAATAGCTGACGCGCATGTGCTTTACCAAACCGACCATGTGGTCTATGATGATCCAAAACTGATATCCGCCTCACTGTCCCACAGGGATGTGGTCCTGGGATTCTTTGCCGATAAACAATACCTGCTGAACAATCTCCTTAGCGGAGCCTCATTCGGTTTTTATGAAGGAGGCCTGTGCAATGCCCGGAATCAGCGGCTCGTCATGTTCTCAAAAGCCTTTAAAGTCAAACTGGAAGAATATCGGCAAAAAGGGTATAAACCGGTAGCTGCCAGGGCGGGGTTTGTCGTGTACTGGATGGATAAAAACACGGGGAAGGAAAGTAAAGTGATTTTGCCGGAGATTGAATTGGAAAGAGGGGATTGATCCAGGTTAATTTCCCTGGTAAATGTTCAAATCCTGTAATATTAAATAAACACTTTAGGGAGAATTAAACCCTGAATGAGAACCAATCCATTCTTCCAAATAAGGGTTCTTTCGTAAATGGGAACAGCAGCACCGGATTATACAGGTTCCCCGGTGCTGCTTTCCTCAAGCCTGCCTGGCGGCCGGCAGGGAGAGAGGGTGGCTGTCTCACAGCGCCCGCACTCTCCCGCTTCCCGATACATGACTCGTAATCACCGGGCTCCCCAGGTAATACACGGATCCGCTTCCCGAGATATGCGCATCAAGTGCCTGCGATACTTTTACCCTGATATTGCCGGAACCGCTGATATCGGCATTTG
>JBBIGW010000243.1:0-3194 GCA_037447355.1 Bacteroidia bacterium
ATAGGTCTCTCCGGCATATGGGACCGCTTATTCGACCCAGTCAGCAATGAATACATTTGTATCACGGGTACCCCCGTTGTTCCGGTTGCTGCAGAATACAATCCTTTTCCCGTCCGGCGAAAACATAGGAAAGGCATCGAAACCTTTATCGCGGCTGATCTTGGTCAGATTCGTTCCATTTTCGTTGATCGTATAAAGATTGAACGGAAACCCTCTCTTATATTCATGGTTGCTGGCAAAAATGATCCGTTTGCTGTCGGGCATAAAGGCCGGCGCCCAGTTGGCCTGGCCATAGGAAGTGACCTGGTGTGGATTACTGCCATCAGCATTGGCCACCCATACTTCCATATTGGTGGGGGCCACCAGGTTCTGTGCCAGCAATTCTTTGTACTCGCTGACCTCAGTTTCCGTTTTGGGGCGGGAAGCCCTCCATATCAGTTTGCTTCCATCCGGGCTGAACCAGGCCCCGCCATCATAACCCAGCAGATTGGTTATCCTTTTTTCTTCGCCGGTTTTGAGATTTATAATATACAGATCAATATCCCCGTCCTTATCACTGGTATAGAGCATTTTCTCCCCGTCCGGCGATAAAGTAGCTTCCGCATCATAGCCTTTTGAATGTGTCAGCTGTTTTACAATATTACCCTCCAGGTCGGCCATGAAAATATCATAACTGTCGTACAGGGGCCAGATGTATTTATTGCCGTACTTGCTGCGGTCCGGAACAGACGGGCAGTCCGTACTGCCCAGGTGGGTGGAGGCATAAATAATATGTTTCCCGTCTTTGGTAAAAAAAGGACAGGTGGTACGGCCCTTCCCGGTACTGATCAGTTTATAGTTAAACGCTTCCCCGGGTTTTGTGGGAACCTTTCCCATAAAGATCTGGTCGCAGTTCAGCCCTTCTTTGGGATTGGTCCGCTGGAACACGATATACTTCCCGTTAAAACTCCAGTATGCCTCCGCGTTATCCCCGCCAAATGTAAGCTGACGGATATTCTTCAGGTGTACTTCATCCGGGTAACGAAGGGTATCGGCCACCGGGGTTGAACCAGATAATTTCGAGGAATTTTTACAGCCGGAAAAGAAAGAAATTCCCCCGGCCATAACTAAAAGCAATGCAAGTTTTTTCATACGAATGATGTCTTTGGAGCCCGGCCCGGGCCGGTTTGTAAAGGTATTTTTGTTATTACGCTGGTTTGTCAGATTATTGTCATACCTCGCCGCCAAAAATAATATAGATTTGACCGAAGAAATAAAGAACCTGAGATGAATAAGTTTGCAAAAATAACGCCTCTTTTCATTTTACTTATGATTTTTATCAGTGCCTGCAAAGATCAGGACAAGGGGAACAGCCCATTTGATGAATTGCTGGGCCAGCCTCCTTATACTACCCTTACCGACAGCATTAAAAAGGAACCAAAACGGGATGAACTTTATTTCCGGCGGGCCATCCAGTTGAATACAAACGAACTCCCCGAACCGGCCCTCGCCGATTTCCGGAAAGCCTGGTCGCTGAAGAAAGACGAAAAATACGCGCTTGGCATTGGCTCCCTCCTGCTGGAATCCAAACCGGAGGAAGCGGTTTCCTTCCTGGCAGAAGCTACAAAGATCCTCCCCGAAAGCCGGTTACTGAATTTAACCCTTGCCCGCAGTTATGATGCCCTGGGCAAAACGGAAGAAGCCCTGCAGACCTGCAACCGGATCCTGGATAAAAACCCGGAACAGGTGGATGTGCTGAAGATGAAAGCGGATCTTCTCGATAAAAAAGGGAGTCCCGGTGAAGCCTTGTCCATCCTGGAGAAAGCATACAGCCTGACACCCTACGATGTGGAACTGAATTATCTACTGGCGCTGAAATACGCAGAGTCCAAAAACCCACGGGTATTATACCTCTGTGATTCACTTTCCAAAGCGGATTCCCTTGGCACCCATGCAGAACCTTACTATTACAAAGGGATCTATTATTCCAACATAAATGATAAAGCCAATGCCCTGTCTTATTTTGATGCCGCTGTAAAACAGGATTATTATTTCCTCGACGGGTATATTGAAAAAGGCGCCCTTTTGTTTGAAATGAAAAGATACAAGGATGCGCTGGCCGTCTTCAACCTGGCCCTGACCATTTCCCCAAAATTCCCGGATACTTATTACTGGATCGCCAAATGCCAGCAGGCCCTGGGGCAAATGGAAGAGGCAAAACTGAATTACCAGCGGGCTTTTGGATTGGATCAAACATTCCAGGCGGCAAAAGATTCAGCGGGGAAGATAAGGTAGGGGTTGTTGAGTAGTTGATGGGTTGACAGGTTAATAGGTTAATCAGGAATACGGAAGCTCCACTTTCCAATAATTCTTTGGGTGGGGCCCTGGAATTTTAAACCTGGTGCTTATTTGCCTGCCTGTCCGGCCCGTTTCGCAGGGAGTATGCAGGATTCTTGGATCTTACATACTACTAAAATTCCGTAATTTCGCCCCGCAAATCATCATTATGCCGATCATCGCTCCCTCCCTTCTTTCTGCCAATTTCCTGAACCTGCAGGCCGACTGCAGCATGCTGAATGAAAGTGAGGCCGACTGGTACCACCTGGATGTGATGGACGGACGTTTTGTTCCCAATATCAGTTTCGGACCAATGCTGATCGAATTTTTCCGCAAAGCCACCACCAAAACCTGCGATGTACACCTGATGATCGAGGAACCGGAGAAATATGCTGAACAATTTAAAAAGGCGGGAGCAGATATTTTATCCGTGCATATCGAAGCCTGCCGGCACCTGCACCGGAATATCCAGCAGATCAAAGCACTGGACATGAAGGCTGGTGTGGCCGTTACCCCCCATACTCCTGTTACCGCCCTGGCGGATATTCTCGGAGATATCGACCTGGTCTGCCTGATGAGTGTAAACCCCGGTTTCGGCGGACAGAAATTTATCCCTTACACCCTGGAAAAGATCAGACAACTGCGGCAGATGATTGATGAACGGGAATTGAATGTGCTGATCGAAATCGATGGCGGCGTGACCCTCGAAAACGCCCCTTCCATCCTCGCCGCCGGCGCTGATGTGCTGGTAGCGGGGAATACGGTCTTCAAGGCCCCCGACCCCAAAGCCATGATCCGGCAGCTGAAGCAACTATAATGACACTCCTGTTGTCAGTACCGTATGCGTAATTATTTTCTCCTACCCCTCCTGCTGGTAT
>JBBIGW010000244.1:0-3177 GCA_037447355.1 Bacteroidia bacterium
TTCCTGGATGGAAAAATGATGATGCCAGAAGAGGACCATTTTTTCCTGGATGCTCCGTTGCTGGTTTAGAATCAGCCCGGTCCACCATTTTTTCAGGCTGTCAACACGGCGGCCATTGATCTGGTTGCGTATTTCCGGGGCACTGGCCATATTGGGATCGTTGACCCAGGTTTGCCCGATGGCAACTCCAAGGTCATCATAGAAAACGCCTTCTTCTTCCAGCAGGCCGTAATCCCTTACCGGGGGAGCGGGTGCGGGGGTTGTATTGAGCAATTCATCCACGGCCCCATCCGGTGACAGGGAAAGAAAATGATCCAGGTCCTGTTTGCGGGCGCCGAACATCGTGCGTTTCAGTAAGTGACTTACTTCGTTCACGGTCCAGGGGCCGCTGTAGGCGGCGAGCCCGGCGAATAACTGGTTCCGGTTTTTTCCTGCCGTTTTCTTGGCACGGAAATCCCGGTTTGCCGTTCTGAAAAAATCTCTTCTGTCCATGTAGTAAGATTTATAATGAAAGTTGCTCAGCGGATCAGGACAAATACCCCTTTCTGCTGATGCGGTTGGTTTTGTATGTCTTTATAGTCCACCAGGTAAATAAATACCCCGGCTGGTTGTGTCTCACCTCTGTAACGCCCGTTCCAGCGTTGTTCCATAGTTGAGCTGCGGAAGACGATTTCCCCGTTCCGGTTGAAGATCTGCAGGCGGTAACTATCGGGTACCTTACCCAGCGGGCCGAAAAAATCATTCAGCCCGTCGCCATTGGGTGTAAAGCCGCCGGGAACGGCCATTAGGGCATCATTTAGCACCACTACCGTAAACTGGTCGCTGACCCTGCATCCCTGCGGGGATTCGTTAACAGCGGTATATACGGTTGTAATAGCCGGAGTGGCAAGCGGATCAGTACAGTGGGTGCAACTCAGGGTGGGATGCGGATTCCAGCTGATGCTGCCATTCCCGTTTGCATGCAGGGTAATGCTTTGTCCCGCGAAAATGGTATCGGCCTTACGTACCCCGTCGAAGGGACCACTGAGCGGTACGGGATTGTATTTTATTATTGCTGAATCATAGCCGCAGATATCTGGGATGGTATCCTCGAAAGGAATAAAGCCGGCGATACTGCAGACGGCTGAATCCTGTGTTGCCCGTTCCGGTATCTTTAATTTGATCAGGGCAAAATCCGCGTCTCCCCTTGTCGTGTTGAAGTCCCCGTCTCCTGAATCAGAATCACCGGCAAGGTAATATTCATCCTTATCCGGGTGACGGATCAATGAACGAAGATGGTCATTGCCGCTGCCACCCCAGTGTTTTTTCCAGAGCAGGTTACCGGCCGCACTGAGTTTGATCGTCCAAAAGTCCCCGTCTCCCAATGAACCGGCGGCATCCCCGTCGTCCGAGTAGGTAATTCCCCCGATGATATAACTGCTGTCTTTATCGGTAATGATCGTTTTCGCATATTCCGCATCGGTACCCCCCAGTGCTTTCTGCCAGTTGAGTTTTCCTTTTTGCGTCACATTGATGATCCAGTAGTCCTGGCTGCCTTTGGCGCCGCTTACATCCCCGTCGTTTGAGGTGCTGTACCCCGCTAATGTTAACGAGCCATCGGCGCCTTTGCTCATGCAATAAGCCACATCATTTTGCGAACCGCCATAGATCTTACTCATGATCTTATTGCCATTGAGATCCAGGGCCAGCAACCAGACATCATAGTTTTTCTGGCTGGGGGGAATATCGCCATCCACTGAATTGGTAAAACCGGCGGCGTAAATGCTGCCGTTGATCACTTCAAGATCGAAGAGTTCTTCGTTTTTACTGCCACCAAAGCATTTGCTCCAGAGGAGGTTTCCGCTTGCACCGATCTTCATCAGTACGCCATCTGTATATGTGCCGCTGCTGTGGTTGTTTTTGACATCACCATCATTCGATGTGGAAGAGGCGGCAATAAGAAAGCTGCCGTCTTTCAGGGCTTCCAGGTGATTGCCGATATCGAGCCCGGAGCCGCCATAACGTTTTTGCCATTCAACCGAACCACTGGCGGATAATCTGAGCAGCCAGATATCTTTCGTGCCGCCATAACCAGCCACCACATCCCCGTCAGTGGAATTGGTTTCCCCTAACACCAGGAATCCCCCGTCGCTGGTTTGTATAATATCCCGGGCTGTTTCATAACCAGTGCCACCAACCGATTTTTCCCATTGGATCTGCCCGCATTTGTCCAGTTTCAGCACCCAGAGATCCCAGTAGTCGCGATTGGGCCGGGGACTGATATCCCCGTTTTTTGAAGTGGTATAGCCTGCGCTGATGGTGCCTCCGTCTGAAGTAAACTTACAAGAAAAAGGAATGTCCACCTGGCCACCTCCGTAATGAGCGGCCCATTGGAGCGGGGGCACCTGGGCGGTGATGGCCCGGGTAAAAATAAGGCTGAGTATAAAAAGAAGTTGGTATTTGTTTCTCACAAGATGAGGTTTCGTCAGGAATGCTGCGCCCTCTGATGCAAGGATTGTGCTATGATTGGATTTTTGTGGAAAAGTTTTTACTTAACCGGCATGGATTTTTACTCAGCGTTTTTCCTGCTGGTAATAGCGGCAGGCGGGTTTCAGTCCGCAGTCCGCGCATTTGGGATGGCGGGCCAGGCAGGTATAGCGTCCGTGGAGGATCAGCCAGTGATGCGCTTTATGGATCAGGGCTTCGGGGATATTTTTTACCAGCAGCTTTTCAACAGCCAGCGGGGTGGAAGCGGTTTGCGGCACGAGGCCAATCCGTTTGCTTACCCGGAATACATGGGTATCCACCGCCATATTGGGCTGCCGGTCAATAACCGATGTGATCACGTTGGCTGTTTTCCGTCCCACACCCGGTAACTGCACCAGTTCTTCCACGGTCATGGGGATCTTCCCGCCGAATTGGGCAATCACTTTGCCGGCCATGCCGATCAGGTGTTTTGTCTTGTTATTGGGATAGGAAATACTCCGGATCAGCGGAAACAATTCTTCAAATGTCGCTTTGGACAGGGCCCGGACATCGGGATATTTTGCAAAGATCGCCGGGGTGGTCAGATTTACTCTTTTGTCGGTACACTGCGCGGATAATATAACGGCGACGAGTAACTGGTACGGGTTGTCATAAAGCAGTTCAGTCTCTGCTTCCGGAACATGTTCCCGGAAATAAGAGAGTATAAATTCA
>JBBIGW010000245.1:0-3168 GCA_037447355.1 Bacteroidia bacterium
GAACGGGGCCGTACCACGCTGCTTGCTGTCAACATGCATCATTCCCTGTTTGATATTGTAACTGAGTCCCTGGTATTTGAAAGGGTTCTTGGTGGTGATCAGTACGGTACCGTTCATACCACCGGAACCATATAAAGCAGAAGAAGCACCGGAAAGTACTTCCACATTATCCACGTCGAGGTCGGAGGGCCCGATCACGCTGCCCACCGCGAAATTCAGACCGGGGGCCTGGTTATCCATCCCGTCGATCAGCTGGTTTACCCGGGTATTACCACTGCTCACAAAACCACGGGTGGTGATGGTGCGGAAGGTAAGACTGGCCGTGTGTACATCCACCCCTTTCAGGTTACCAATCGCTTCGTAATAGTTGGGAGCCGCTGTGTTGCGCAGTACAGCGCTGCTCATTCTCTCCACAGTAACCGGGGATTCCAGTAACCGGGTCGGTGTACGGGTGGCAGATACCACTACTTCCTGACCTAAAGCAGTACTTACTTTAAATTCAATGCTGATTGGCTTGGAGGCATCAGAAACAGTTATTTCCTGGTCTTCGTAACCAATTGAGCTAAAAACGAGTACAACGGGTAATTTGGGAACATTGAGACTGAACTCACCTTCTGAATTGGTATAAGTACCTCTTGTGGTTCCTTTTACTGAAACAGAAACAGCCGGCACCGTTTCTTTTGATGAGCTGTTGCGGACAGTACCGGAAACAGTAACTGTCTGAGCATAAGCGGCAATCGAAAACAAAACAGCCATCAGCGAGGAAGCTAAATAGCGGTAGCTTTTTCTCATAATAGGGAAATTTTGGTTTTGGAATTTGGTGGAAAAATAAGCATTGTAAAGTTTATCTAAAAATTTAATTTTTAAGGGGAAAGCCCGCTTGCCCCCTGAAAAATCATTCTCAAAAATAGGCCCTGACAGGGATAAATTGTTAAAATCTTCGGACAGTCCTCATTGGTGGGATATACAGGGCTTCCTACTTTCGGTTATGGCAGTTTTTTCGTTCCCGGAGCAGACCGGTTTTTACAAAGGCAAAGTCAGGGATGTTTACAGTATTTCAGGAGACTGGCTCGTCATGGTGGCTTCCGACCGGATTTCCGCATTCGATGTGGTGCTCCCCCGCCCCATTCCCTATAAAGGACAGGTGCTGAACCAGATAGCCGCCTATATGCTGGAGGCTACCCGGGATATCTGTCCCAACTGGCTGCGTGCAGTTCCGGCTCCGCATGTTTCTATTGGTAAAAAATGTGACCCCTTCCGGATCGAGATGGTGGTCAGGGGTAATCTTACCGGTCATGCCTGGCGCACGTATGCCTCCGGTAAACGGGAACTTTGCGGAGTAGCTTTACCGGGAGGAATGAAAGAAAATGATTATTTCCCCCAGCCCATCATCACCCCCAGCACCAAGGCGGCTGAAGGACATGATGAGGATATCAGCAAGGAACAGATCATCGCGCAGGGACTGGCCACTGCGGAAGAATGGAAGGTACTTGAAAACTACACGCTCCGGCTTTTTGCCCGTGGCCGTGAACTGGCTGCTAAAAGAGGCCTGATCCTGGTGGATACCAAGTATGAATTCGGCAAAGAGGGTGATACGATCTGCCTGATGGATGAAATACACACCCCCGACAGCTCCCGGTATTTTTATGCGGAGGGATTTGAAGAAAGACAGTCAAAAGGAGAACGGCAGAAACAACTGAGCAAGGAATTTGTCAGGGAATGGCTGATCGCGAATGATTTTATGGGAAAGGAAGGCCAAACCGTTCCGGTGATGGAGGATGAATGGGTTAATACCATTTCAAAACGATACATTGAACTCTACGAAAAAGTGACCGGCTCCGCTTTTCTACCGGAAAACCTGCCGGAAGAAGAAGTCTATAAAAGGGTGGTGAAAGCCCTGGAGGGCCTGAAAAAATAAAGGGAGCAGGGTATTCTCCCCGCCCCCTTTGTACGATCGCTATTCCCTTATTTTTTGATCACGGTTGATTTTTTAAATTCCCTTACGGTTCCCTTGCCGTAGGCAGGACAATAATAATCCAGCGCATACTGCGCATCTGTGTAACTCATCCAGTAGTCGGTTACCGTACCCGTAAAAACGATCCCGGAAGAGCGGTTATACATATCACGGGTGCCGGTGCTGCTGAAATTGCCGTACACAATGCTGCCCTCATAGGGCTTGTAGCTGCCATAGGCCCGGACAATCGTGTACCCGTTATAGGTTTCCACCACGTAGTAATTACAATAAGCGTCGCTGTACACCACTTCCCCCATTTCTTTGGACAACCAGTAGTCCTCATTGTTATTGGGGAACGATTCCCGTATACACCCGGTGAATAAGACAGCGGTGAGTAAAAACGAAACGGACAGTGTAAAAATTCTTTTCATGGTTGTTGATTTTAAGGATGAATAATTTGCGTTCAACCGATGTAATGATAAGACTGTGCCAGACTGAAAGAAGATTGATAACCGTTTGTTAAAATGAAAAGATTGGCTGAAATTCACCGGCAAATGATAACGATATGCTGAACCGTTTTCTCGGCTTTTTCTTTTTGTTAGCAAGCAGTACTGTTACTGCGCAGGACTTCTACCTCCTGGCGGGTACCTATGATTCCCCGAAAAGTGAAGGCATCTATGTGTACCGCTTCAGCAACCGGGACGGGACTGCGACTCCCGTCAGTCATATCAAGGCAAGCAATCCTTCTTTCCTGGCCTTGTCTCCCGGTCAGCAATATGTTTATGCCGTACTTGAAAACGCGAAAGAGGGCAATGGCGGTGAAGTGGCTGCGTTTCAATTTAACAAAAACACAGGGACACTGACTTTTATTAACCAGCAATTAACGGGTGGGGATCATCCCTGTTATGTGGAAACCGATAAAACCGGCAACTGGGTTTTTGCCGGTAATTACAGCAGCGGCAGCCTGGCCGTATTGCCTGTTGAAAATAATGGCGGGCTCTCCCCCGCTGCTTCGGTCATACAGCACCGGGGTTCGGGGTTAAACCCGCAGCGGCAGCAAAGTCCGCATGTGCATTGCACCCTGATGGCTCCCGACAATCAATGGCTGCTGGTTCCCGACCTGGGTATGGATAAACTGATGATCTACCGGTTTGATGCATCCACGGGTAAATTAACAGCCGGCCAGCAGCCTTTTGCTGCTTCGGAGCCAGGCG
>JBBIGW010000246.1:0-3090 GCA_037447355.1 Bacteroidia bacterium
GCATAGGTCCGCTTTAATAATTATACCAGATACGGGAAGGCAGCGGGATCGGGGTAAAGGATTACAGTGACGGAGTAAAGGTAAGGCGGGGTGACTATGCCCACCAATACTACTTTCATGGTATTTTTTGGGGCGGGATCATCCGGAATGGCCGGCGGCAGAAGTGGGGAGTATATGTTCAGGGGGCGGGCTTTACAAAGGGGAACGAGGGTTAATGAGCAGGGGCGAATATTTCTTACCCTTTTTTTATTCAGAATATAATCAACATGGCCGTTTTTTACTTTCGCCGTGCTGTCCTTAACATTAAGACCTAATGTATTTTTAAGAAATAACCTGTTTGCTCAAGGTGTCAATATATCCCAATTTATACTTTCTGCTCATTACCGCAATCATCTATCATGCTGGTTGGCGGGTATTCACTTAAAACAGATCAGAAAATCTGAATCGTTTGAGCTAAAAATAAACCAGCGGTGTATTGCTGAGCAGTTACTAATCAGGCAGAAGGGGTGTTGATTCCATTTTTTTAATTGTAATTTCTTAATGGGGAGGGGGAGTGAATTAATAATTAATCCGGGATAGGCTGGGACCTGTGCAGTTCCTCCAAAGCAGGATCCCGGTACTGACTATGTTACAATCCTGCATTTGACTATTGCGATGGTAAAGGAATAGGCTCAGCCTTACCAAAGCCTACTGTGTTCCGGTACGACTGGGGAGCAATGCCCGTGTTTGTTTTAAAAAACCGGCTGAAATAGAACTCATCCGGGTATCCTAAACCCATCGCAATTTCCTTGATTGGTTTGCTTGTCATATACAGTTCCCGCTTGGCTTCTATGATGATTCTTTCGGTGATCAGGTCTGTGAGGGTTTTATTAAAATGGGTCTTTACCAGCCTGGCCAGTGCATTGGAAGAAATGTGTAATAGCGTTGCGTATTCGCCGGCAGCGTGTTTTTCCTTATAATTTGTTTCAATGGCCGATCGCAGGCTCCTGAGGACAAATGGGGTTTCCGTTCCTGTAAATCCGGGTGTTGTTACATCCTGTTGGGACTTGATTCTTGACAGGGTAACCAGCAATATCTTTAACACCGGAATGAGGAGCTCGAAGTTGTTATCCACGGGGTCCCGCAATTCGGCTTTCAGCTGTTCCGTGAGCTGATTTAGTTTTTCTGTTGCTGCTGAATCCAGTGAAATAAAGGGCGCCTGGTAAATATTATTGAAGAGGACTGTATCACAATTTGTTTCTTTCGGGTTACGGTGAATGCAATAAAAGTCGGGGTGAAACTGCAGCGCGATCCCGCTGATTTTCTCCCCGGTTGAAAACATAAAAGGCTGATACGGAGCAAAGGCAAAGAGGCTGTCCTGCTGAAATAAATATTCCGAAAAATCAGCTTTCAGCAGCCCTTTACCCTGTTTTACCCAGACCAGGGAATAGTAATTGTTGCGTTGCAGGTGATCAAAATGGCTGTTGCCGGTAAAGGAAAACAGCTTGAAAGCAAGATTCCCGTTTTGTTGATTGATCAATGTAAAAACGCTGTCATCTTCCATGGGGTGAAGCTACAAATTTAATTTTTTCCTGCTAAACGGCCGGCAGGCAGTATTGATTTTACCCGTGCTTGTCATTTTATTACTATCGCTTCCTGGTAATTTTTTAATAAAACCGGGTCGTCTATTGAACCGTGGTGATGAAGTTGCTTCCACTCTCCGTTTAGTTTTATAAACACCCGTGTGGTTCTGATGGCCAGGGGAGTTTCAGGGCCGGATGCGTTGAAATAGCCCCGCTCCCGGCCGGCTGCAAAAAACATATCTCCGGTCTTGTGAATGGTATATTCATAAAATTCAACAAAAACCTTTGTATCTCCCCTGAAAATCTTTTCATACCCGTTCCTGATCTCTGTCCAGCCCCTTCTGATGCCGCCGATGGGATTGTTCATTGAACTGTCATTGGTAGTCAGCCAGGATTGCTCCATGCCCTGCATGTCTCCCGCGTTAAAGGCTTTGTAAAAGAGGGACAGGGCCTGTTCTTCCTTATTCATCGGCCCGGTTTCGCTGCCATTTATCTTGTTTAAGGTGTTTTTCATAGTATCCTTTACTGTTGTTATAAAATTCAGCGTTGGATCAAAAGCAGGTCAATGGTTTATTTATGCTTTGCATTTTCCAATGCGCTCCTGACTGCCATGTCCATATCACCGGTCCAGGCCGGGCCGTGTCCGGCAAGCAGGGTAACCCTGCCCAGTTCCCGGAGCAGATCAAGTGAGCGCATTGCCTGCCTGTAATTGCTGGTCAGTACCGGGTTTGTAAGCTGCGGGTTACCCGTTTCCCCGGTCAGTAAGTTTCTTGTGACGAGGGCATCGCCGGAGATAAGTACTTTCCTGTCTTCAAGAAACAGGGAAATTTCTCCTTTTGTATGCCCGGGGGTATGTAAGATCCGGGGTCTGCCCGGAATGTCAGGTACCTGTCCGTCTGTAATGGGCCGGACCTTGGTTAAGTGTGGCAGGGAAAAGACCCCGTTCACAATGGCGGTACCCAGCATTTTTGCCGTGTAGGCCCTCCATGCATTGGATAGTAAACCGAACCAGGGTAACTGTAAAGGCCTGCAGGCCATTGCTGCATCTTCGGTATGAACGAATACCGGTGCGCCGGTTTCTTTTCTTAGCTTTTCAGCAAAACCAATATGGTCCGCGTGGGAATGCGTAAGTACGATCGCTTCGATATCCTTGCTTGTTTTACCCATAGTCTCCATCGCTTTTTTATAAACCCGGTAATGACCGGGGAACCCTGCATCGACTAAGGTAAACCGCCCGTTTTCTTCTATTAAGTACCAGTTAAATGGCCCACAGTCAAAGTGGTGAATTCCTTTTGCTATTTCCATGCTGTCCGTGTAAATAATTAAATCAATAACGACAGCGCAAAAATGCCTTACTATTTATGACCCGGGAATGGACAATTCATGCTTTGGAATGGATAATTTTTTGATTAGCGGTATTGGATGAAAGTTGTGCTTTATTAAAAAATTCGGTATTTTTTTATGCAAGGTTCTTGTCCTGCGAAAGGCTCTTACAAACCAAGGTTAGAAGGGAATTTCAAGATGTAAA
>JBBIGW010000247.1:0-3080 GCA_037447355.1 Bacteroidia bacterium
CCGGGCCCCGCCAAATAGATCCACACAGCTCCCCACGCTGATCCGGTTGGAGAAGGGACCGGTGGCATCGCCATATACATTGGTTCTTTTCTCATAGGTCAGTTTGGTATTACCATTTCTGCCGGCGAGGTTGAAACCAAAATTAAAATACACTTCGTCGCCCTTGCCGTCTGATTGCAAAATGTCATCCCAGGTTTCCCGGTAACAGTCGAAGCCCGCAAAGGAGATCCTGATTCGTCCGGACTGGGCTGTTGCGGATACGGAGAGGGAAAGAAGAATAACAAAGGAAATTAGTTTTTTCATTGCTGATAATTTTTTTAAAAGTATAGTTGTTCGCCGGTGCAGGTATCCCCTAAAAACAGGAGATTGAGACAAGCGGTAAAAAATCATGTAAAAAGGGGAGGAAACCCCTGACTGGCAGTCGGTTAATTTGCAGACTGATGAGAATGCACTATTTTAACTGGATGAGGGTAAATATTCATATTATCATATTGGCTGTTTGCCTGCCGTATTTGTCCGCGGGGCAAACGCCAAGGATTGACAGCCTCCGGAAGGAATTGCCGAAATCAAAACCCGATTCCATCAAAGTGCACGACCGGATCCGGATATCCTGGTACCTGATGGATCGCAGGGATTCTGCAGCTGCCTGGAAATACGGGAAGGAGGCGGACAGTATCGCGGATAAAACAAAAAACCCGGTGCTGAAAGGGATCGTGTACGAGCACTTCGGCTTTTTATACAGCCGGGGTGATTCAAAAAAGGCCATTACCTATTTCCTGCAATCAGAGAATATACTCAAAGATTACCCGGAATCGCCCGCCGCGGTAAAGAGTATGGCATCGCTGGCGCTGAATACGGGGTATGAACATATGAAAGTGAGCGATGATGTCGGGGCGCTGGATTATTTTTTTACCGGCATCAAACGGTATGAAGCCATGGACAGTAATCATTTTAACCTGCCCATTCTTTATACCAATATTATTAATTCCTATTATAACCTGGGAAAATTTGAAACCGCGTTGTCGTACTGTGATAAGGTGTATCCGAAAATAATGGCGATGGGAAACAATGCTTCCCGGATGGGGATCTGCCTGAATTACGGAAGGCTGCTGCGGAAACTAAACCGGAGAAAAGAATCCGATTATTATTTTGAAAGGGGACGGGTCATGGCAGACAGTTTACAGGATGATTTTTACCTCGCCAAATATTATCAGCTGATAGCAATGTTCAGTCATGAGGAAGGGGATGACGCCCGGGCTTATTCCTATATACAGGCCGGTCTTCCGTATATAGAGCGAACCGGTGTGGACGCGGATATCACCAGTTACTATAACTGGGTGGCCACCGTCTGCACTTCCCTTAAAAAATACGGGATGGCCGGGGATTACCTGGATAAAGCCTATGCCCTGGCAAAGGAGAATGATTTTTTATTAATGAAGAAAGACGTTTTCGGAAACAGGGCGGAACTGGAAAAAAGCCAGGGGCATTACCAGGCGGCGGTCAGCTATCTTGATTCATTCGGCCTGTTAAGGGACAGTCTCCTGCACCTGGAGAATGCAGACCGGATTGAATTCCTGGATGCCCGGTACCAGGCGGAGAAAAAGGAAGTACAAATTGGCCAGTTGCAGGCGGAAAAGGAAGTTCAAAAACTGAACCTGCAGCGGAAAAATATATGGAATTATATCCTGGCCGGGGCGGCGTTGCTGCTGATGGTCATCAGTTTTTTAGTATTCAGGAATTTCAGGCAAAGACAGTTATTGCAGCAGCAACGCATCCAGGAACTGGAAACACAACAGCAACTGATGGCTACGGAAGCGGTGCTGAAAGGCGAAGAGCAGGAGCGAACCCGCCTGGCAAAAGACCTCCATGACGGACTCGGGGGCATGTTGTCGGGTATTAAATATTCATTTCAAACTATGAAAGGAAACCTGATCATGACGCCCGAGAACCAGCAGGCGTTTGAACGCAGCATGGATATGCTGGACAGTTCCATCCGGGAAATGCGGCGCGTGGCACACAATATGATGCCCGAAGCCCTGGTCAAATTCGGGCTCAATACAGCACTCCGGGATTTTTGCGAGGAGATCAACCGGTCGGGCGCCCTGCAGGTGAGCTACCAATCCATTGGTATGGAAAAAGAACAAATTCCGCAAACAACCGCGATCACTATTTACCGGATCGTACAGGAACTGCTGAATAATACGATGAAGCATGCCGCGGCCCGTACCGCAATCGTCCAGTTGAGCAAAACCGGGAAAGGGATCAGCATTACCGTGGAAGATGACGGCAAAGGATTTGATACGGCCCTGTTGAAAGGAGCCAGGGGGATCGGATGGAGCAATATCCAGAGCCGGGTGGAATACCTGAAAGGGCGGCTGGATGTGCAGTCGGAACCGGGAAAAGGTGTTTCTGTTCATATAGATATTGATGAGCAGCCCGCGCCTTAATGTTTTATTTAATTACAGGTTATTCCTTCTGATATGCCGAAACAGGTACTCCTTATCTTTTTTATCCTCCTTTCCCGGGTGTTGACCGGGCAGGAATTAATGAACCGCGACAGTTTGCTGAGATTGCTGCCTCTGGCCGGGGAAGATAGTAACAAGGCGCTGCTGTATATCAGCCTGGGCCAGCAATATGAAACTTCTGAACCGGAAAGGGCCAAATATTATTACCGGGCTGCAGGTGAACTGAGCCGGCGTATCCGCTTTATCCCCGGTGAAATAAAATACATCACCAATTATACCTATGTCCTCAATGTGCAGGGCTATTTTGATTCTTCACTGGCGCTCAACCTGCAATCCGTGATACTGGCCCGTGCGTTAAAAGATAATTTCACCCTGGCCAAGACACTTTTTAATACCGGCAGTTCATACCGGCTGAAGGAAGAATATGAAACGGCGGTAAAATATTATGAGGAAGGGAAAAAATTGTTTGCGCCCTATCACAATGAAATGATCAATGCACAGGCCAATGATATTCTGCAAAACCTGTACACCGGTATGAAGCAATACCGCCGCTCACTGGAATACGGGCGGCTGGCAGTAAATAGTTTAAAGAAAGGAGGAAACCGGACCATGCTG
>JBBIGW010000248.1:0-2990 GCA_037447355.1 Bacteroidia bacterium
ATTTGTATCGGAGCTGGATCCCGACAAGAATATCCTGCTCCAGACTGACCTGGCTGCACTGAAGAAGTACGAAACAAGGGTGGATGATGAGATCAATGGCGCTGTTGTTGAATTTCCTCTCACTGCGGGAAAACTTTTCAATGCACGGGTGGAAGAAGCAGCTGTGATGTACAATGATATCCTTTCCAAACCCTTTGAGTTTAACACCGACGAGGATGTGATGCTGGATGCAGATCAGCTGGAATTCACTGCGAATGCGGCGGAACAAAAGGACCGCTGGAGAAAGAAGCTGAAGTTTATGGCCCTGGAACGGTATGCCGACCTCCTGGAAACCCGGGAGAAAAACAAAGGCAGGGAAGGCTTTGTGGTCAAAACCGATGAGGAGCTGGAAAAAGATGCCCGTGAAAGGGTGAAACGTATAATGGACAGGACCTTTGAACGGTATCGGTTTAAATTCAGTGATGATGATAAATTCAATATGTATGTAAATGACATCACCACCACGATGGATCCGCATACAGAATTTTTCCCGCCGGTCGATAAAAGATATTTTGATGAAGAAATGAGCGGCAGCTTCTTCGGCATCGGGGCTTCGCTTCAGTACGATGACGGGAATATTAAAATTACCAGTATTCTGACCGGCAGCCCGGCGTATAAATCCGGGGAATTGCAGGTAGGGGATATTATCCAGAAAGTGGCCCAGGGTAAAGACGAACCGGTGGACCTGACAGGTTACCTGGTGACCGACGCCGTGAAAGTAATCCGGGGCCAGAAAGGCACCGAGGTGCGGCTGACCGTGAAAAAACTGGATGGCTCAGTGAAAACGGTTTCGCTGATCCGGGATAAGATCGTACAGGATGAATCCTTTGCCCGCAGCGCCATTGTAAAAGAAGGCAGTTCCCGGATCGGGTATATTTTCCTGCCGGAATTCTATGCTAATTTCGAAGATCCCAATGGCAACCGCTGTTCCAGGGATGTGGAGAATGAGGTAAAGAAACTGAAAACGGAAAAAGTAGACGGGATTGTCATTGACCTGCGCGGTAACGGCGGTGGTTCCTTATACGATGTGGTGCAGATGGCCGGCCTGTTTATTGAAGATGGCCCCATTGTACAGGTACAGGACCGTGACAAAAGACCCAGTGTACTGAAAGATAAGGACCGGAACGTATTGTACACAGGCCCGCTGGCCGTGATGGTAAATGAATTCAGCGCTTCCGCTTCTGAGATCTTCGCTGCCGCCATCCAGGACTATGGACGCGGGGTAGTGATTGGCAGCACTTCTACCTATGGAAAGGGGACTGTGCAGCGGAATATCGGCCTGGATCCCGAAAATGGGTATTCCATGTCCAATTCTGAGCTTGGCACGGTGAAGCTGACCCTGCAGAAATTCTACCGTATCAACGGAGGATCCACCCAGTTGAAAGGGGTGTATTCTGATATTGTTTTGCCCGATAACCTGGAATACCTGAAAGTAAGGGAGAAAGACAATGAAGATGCGCTTCCCTGGGACGAGATCAGCAAAGCAACCTATACAAACTGGAAACCGGGCTATGACCTGGAAACGATCAAGCAACTGAGCAAACAACGGCTGGAAAATGATCCAACCTTCCGGCTAATCGGTGAAACAACTGAATGGTTATCCAAAGAAAGCGAAAAGAAATATTCGCTGCAATTGGATAAATACCGTAAACAGCAGGAGAAAGTAAAAGCCAGTGTAAAACAACTGGAGTCCCTGCTGAAACTGAAAGGACAACTGGATGTATCGGCCCTCCCGGCGGAGGAAAACCGCTGGCCGGATGACAAACCCAAGCAGGAACGTTTCCAGTTATGGCTCAAGAGCCTTCAAAAAGATATTTATCTTGACCAGGCAGTAAAAGTAATGACGGATATGATCGGTCAGCAGAACCTGGTAAAAGGAAAAACAGAAGAGCCGGCAAAGAAAGCATTTTAAAGGGCAAACGAATAAAGCAAAGAGGCTGTCTTATCCGGGCAGCCTCTTTGCTTTTTGTTATTTTCCAAAAAATTTGCATCCGCAGAAAAACGACAGGGTCATGTCGTGCAGGCCGTGCTTTCCCGATAGGACTGCAGGGTGTCAGTGGTGCACAGGCGACGGGTCAGAGATATCTTTCTTTGATGATATTGAGATGATGCTCCAGGTGACCTGCAATGACAAAACCGATACCCCGTACATAGACCGGTTTTCCGCTGGCTGTTCCGGCCGCTTCCAGCTGTGATTCATCAAATGATGCAAAAAGTATCTCGGTAGAACGCCGGGTAACCCTGAATTCTTCCAGCAGGTCTTCCCATTTCCGGGCTTCGGCGCGGGAATGTTCCGCATAACTGTTCTCATCAAAACCCGGCAGGGGTTGTTGTTCACCCCGGGCAATACATAGAGCCCGGTAAGCAAAAACCCTTTCCGCATCCAGGATATGCTGCAGGACTTCTTTGATGGTCCATTTACCGGGGCCATAACGGTAGTCTCTTTTTTCCACCGGCAATTGCAGCAGAAATTCGGAAAAGGAAATGGATTGCTTTTTTAAAACGGGCATGAGGTCATCGCCAACCACCTGGGCGATGTAGCGATGGTACCATTCGGGTACCCGGGAAAGATCCGGACGGGGCATGAGGATTTTATTTAGGGTGAAATTAATAAGTAAAATGGAAAAAGGGCCCGGACCCGTTCACAATTTATTCTGCCGTAGTCGGGTCAATAATTTCCAGCACCCGGCTGACCCGGTTGGCCGGGAAACCTCCCTGGCTGGCATGTTCCCTTACCATTTCTTCGTTGGGGGCAATATAAACGCAATAGATTTTGTCTCCCGTTACATAACTGTGTTTCCACTGGATGGAGGGGCCCATCTTATTCAGTACCCCGCAGGAGGTCTGGGAAATGGCTTTTAACTGTTCGGTGGTAAAATTTCCGGCACCCGGAATTTCTCTTTCGATGACATACTTAGGCATGGCAGGTCATTTAAGGTTAAAAAAATACA
>JBBIGW010000249.1:0-2945 GCA_037447355.1 Bacteroidia bacterium
AACAGCGAATGGATCGTATCCAGCATTTCCGTATAACGAAGATTGTATTGCTGAAAGAATAGTTCATTGATCTGCGGGTATTGCTTTACCCATTGGCCCAGTTTACCCGAAGGCAGCAATAAAAGCACGGAAGTATCTTCCGTAAAGGCAAAGATCCGGCTCGGTACATTCGATAAACCGGCCGAGAAAGACATGATACAACTTTGCGCCGGGCCGATATAGTAAAGCAGCAATTCCTTTTCTTCCACCCGGGTAAAGACCTTGACCAGTCCTTCGAGTACAATCGGAATGGCTTTAACATACTGTCCTTCTTTGAGGATCTCAACCCCCGCCGGAACTTCTTTGATGAGTCCGTGCACTGCAATCTCCTCCAGGAGTTCTCCTGAAAAACCGGGCAGGTATTTTTTTATTTCAGCAATTTCAAGCGGCATATTCCCGGATTGAGTATTAAATCTACATAGAAATTTACAACCCCGCGCCGGTGGATTGGCCCGGGGAGACTGGGAAGAAGGGCATCATGCCGGTAAGACATGCCGCCGAATGATCGTACCTTACCCGCATGAAAAAATGGCTGTTCTTATTCCTCCTTCCGGCAGTCCTCCGGGCACAACCCTTTCTGCCGGCCGAAGTTGCCCGCTGGGAAAAACAGGCAAAGCAGGTCCGTATTATCCGCGACAATTATGGTATTCCGCATATTTACGGCAGGACCGATGCCGATGCCGTTTTCGGTTTGCTCTATGCCCAGTGCGAGGACGATTTCAACCGGGTGGAAATGAACTATATTGAAAAACTGGGGCGGATGGCGGAAGTAAAGGGGGAATCCGAATTATACAATGACCTCCTGGTACGGCTGGTTATTGACCAGGAAGCGGCTAAAAGAGATTATGCAAGAGCGTCGGGCTGGCTGAAAAAACTCTGTACCGCATTCGCCGATGCGGTTAATTATTATCGCTGGAAACACCCGGATCGTAAACCCGTCTTATTAAACCGGTTTGAGCCCTGGTTCCCCTTATTATGGACCGATGGCAGTATCGGGGCCATCAGTACCGCGGATATCACGGTAAATGAACTCAGGAATTTTTATTCCGGGGAAGCCCCGGTAGCCATCAGCAAAAAGACAGCAGATCCGGAGTCTGATCTGAAAATGACCGGTTCCAATGGCTTTGCTTTTTCCCCGAAGATCACTGAATCGGGAAATGCCATTCTTTATATCAACCCGCATGTCACATTTTATTTCCGTCCCGAAGTGCATATGGTCAGCGAAGAAGGCCTGAATGCCTATGGGGCCGTTACCTGGGGACAGTTTTTTATTTACCAGGGTTTTAATGAGCATTGCGGGTGGATGCATACCAGCAGTTATGTGGACGCGGCAGATACCTATAGGGAAAAGATCAGCAAAAAAGGAACCGGCTGGACTTATGCCTACAATGGAAAACAAAGACCTGTAAGGCAGCAACCGGTTGTGATAAACTGCAAAAGCGGATCGGGACAGGAAACAAAAACCATCAATGCGCTCTTTACCCACCATGGTCCCATCATGGCCAGCCGCGACAGCCAGTGGCTGAGTGTACGCGCGGATAACCGGATCCTGAACGGGCTGGTACAGTGCTGGCAACGGACCAAAGCAACAGGCATGGCGGACTTCAGAAAAACACTGGAGCTGAAGGGAAATATTTCCAATAACACCGTATATGCCGATGCGGAGGGTAATATAGCGTACTGGCATGGCAACCGTATTCCTGTCCGGGATCCAAAATATGACTGGAGCAAAGCAGTGGATGGCAGCAGTTCCGCCACCGAATGGAAGGGATACCATACCGTGGATGAAACGGTGCATTGCATCAATCCGGTCAACGGGTGGTTACAGAATTGCAACTCCACCCCTTTTACCGTTGCAGGAGAAAACAGCCCGCGCAAAGAAAACTATCCCGTCTATATGGCTCCGGACGGAGAAAATTTCCGGGGCATCAATGCTGTCCGGGTATTAAGTGAAACTAAAATGTACACCCTTGATAAAGTGATCAATGCCGGCCTTGATACCCGGCTCGCCGCCTTTGAAGTGCTGATCCCCGCCCTGGTTAAAGCTTTTGAGAAATATGTGATGTACACGGATTCATTCTATGCTTATTTAGCCGGACCGGTCATGGTAGTAAAGAACTGGGACTACCGTTGCGGTGAAAATTCAGTAGCCACCACCCTGGCGGTGGAATGGGGACAAAAAATACTGCCCGCCCTGCTGCGCACGAAGATTACTGAGGAGGAGGAAGCAGACCTGGTAGAAAAAGCACGGTATTATGCAGCACATACTTCCGCCCATGACCTGCTGACTCCTTTGTTCGCCACGATCAATGACCTGCAAAGCCGCTTTGGCCGCTGGCAGGTTCCCTGGGGGGAGCTGAACCGTTTTCAGCGGATCTCCCCGGATATCGATAATAAGTTTGATGACAGTAAGCCAAGTATTCCTGTCGGATTTGTTTCCTCCGCCTGGGGCATGCTGCCTTCCTATAACAGCCGGGTTTACCCGGGAACCAATAAACGATACGGTGTCAGCGGGAACAGTTTTGTCTGCGCCGTGGAATTTGGTAAAAGAATCAAAGCGCGCTCCTTACTGGCCGGTGGCGAAAGCGGTGACCCTGCTTCTCCGCATTTCTCCGACCAGGCCCTGATGTACAGTAAAGGAAAATTCAAAGAAGTATTATTTTATAAAGAGGATGTGCTCAAACATGTTGAACGGTCCTATCATCCGGGGGAAAAGGATTTTGAATACAATGGGCAAAGAGATAAAAAGTAAAAGAGGTAAAGAGGGTTTCCTGTAAAGCAGTTATAACCTGATCCGGCTGAATGGCGTAATCAGTATTATTTGAGCTGCCCGCAAAAACCGGGGCCCCAACCATTCACGCCTCCTTAACTCCTTTCCTCCTTTACTCTTAGTCAAATTATTCTTA
>JBBIGW010000250.1:0-2943 GCA_037447355.1 Bacteroidia bacterium
GGGCCCATCTTACTCAGTACCCCGCAGGAGGTCTGGGAAATGGCTTTTAACTGTTCGGTGGTAAAATTTCCGGCACCCGGAATTTCTCTTTCGATGACATACTTAGGCATGGCAGGTCATTTAAGGTTAAAAAAATACATTTGTTTCAGCGTTCGGTACAGTATTTCAATAAGGAGTGGGTTGGAGAGCTAACCTAAGTTAATCAGAAAAGCTGACATGGAAAGAGACAACTGCACAAAAAAAACCGCGGGGTCCCCCCCGCGGTGAAAATCGAACTATGGAGTCACTAATTCTTCACCGTTTTTTGCGTGAACCGGGTGCTGCCATCCGCATTTACGGCTGTAATAAGATAGGTTCCCTGTTTCAATGAAGTGGTATTGAACTGAACAATATTTGCTCCTTTCCGTGCATTGACCTGCAGGGTCTGACAGGCAATTCCTGAACTGGTATACAGGGACAGGCGGTAGGGTTCATTCTTATCGCTGCTGAAATTTACCGACAGGTTATTGGTAAAAGGATTGGGATAAGCGGATAAGGAAGCCATTTGTGCGCCCGGTGCAAATCTGACCACGGCGGAATAGGTTTCATTTCCTTTCAGGTCTGTTTGCCGGATCCGGTAATAGATCACCGGTTCAGCCGCATTGGGATCGGTGGCCGTATAGGCCCTGTATTGATCGCTGTTCCCTGCTGCCGGCTGGGTGGAAATGGTTTTCCAGTTCAGGGCATCCGTACTTTTTTGCATTTCCATACTGGCTGTCTGAAATTCACTCTCGGTGGAAAAGAGGATCCGGGTGGCTGATCCGGACTGCTCGACTGTATTTATTTTAAGTCCTTTTACCGGTAAGGTTGTAAGACTGGAACACTTGGAAAAAGTGATATCGTCAACTGCCAGGCTGTTGCCACAGGAGCCATAAGAACCGTTGATGATCCGGTACCGGATACTGGTGACACCCGGTGGCACAATAAAACCGCAGATGATCTTAACCCAGGCGGGGCTGCCGCTTTGTTGAATAAAGTCAGAGATTAAGCCGGACAGGTGCTGATAAATACTCATTGCCGAGAAATATTCCACTTCAATCTGCAGTTTGGGCAGTACCCCGGTGCCGCCGCAACTGCCGGGCTGGTTTACATTCAGGGCATAGAGGGATACAGTGTAATAACCACCGGGTGTCAGACTTTCAATAGTATCTGAATAAAATTCGCCATCTGCAAAACCGGCATTTGTGAGCATCATCAGCCCGTTTGCATTCCCGGTATGGTCCGTGGTATTATGCCATTCCGGACGTCCCAGGGAATTGTTCATTAACATGTATTCCCCCTCTTCCAGGGTGGATCCGCTGATAATTTTAAAGGTGGTTCGGCCATCGGGAAGCGCCTCAATACCCGTACTGGCTCCGAAGGTTTCCCTGGAAAGGATGGTTTCTCCGTTACAAATTGTTTGGGCCTGAATAGGAACCAGGCCGAAAAAAATAGCGGAAAAGGTGAAGGATAAGTAGAATTTTGTTTTCATAAGTACGATTTTCAAGTTACTGGCATCTATCCATGTGCCAATGATTAAGGCCCTGAAAATCAACAATCTGGTGGCTTGGCGGCGGATAGATATTCCATAGAATGGAATTATTTTACAGCATATGGAAAACGAAAACCCCCGGCCGCATATTGCATAAAACCCGATAAAGTATAAGGAATTACGTAGCGAATATACCTTCGGGATTTCAATCCCATAGGTTTCCGGCTCCCCCGATAATAGCAGGGGATAGCTTTTCTGTGTGAGCACTTTTTTTTGAGGAAGACTTAAGCGGTGTTTTTTTAGAATCCGGGTTAAGCTATGGTCACATTTTTATCGAGATACACATCCTGAATCGCATTTAATATTTCCACGCCTTCCTTCATCGGGCGCTGGAAAGCTTTGCGACCGCTGATCAGTCCCATCCCGCCGGCTCTTTTATTGATCACCGCTGTGGTCACTGCTTCGGCCATATCGCCGGCACCGGAAGAGGCCCCGCCGGAATTGATCAGGCCGGCCCGTCCCATATAACAATTGGCTACCTGGTAGCGGCAGAGGTCGATCGGGTGATCGGTAGTCAGCTCATCGTAAATGCGTTTATCCGTTTTACCATACGCGGATTCTTTGGTATTCAGGGCCAGGTAACCGCCATTGTTCTCAGGCAGTTTCTGTTTGATGATATCCGCTTCAATCGTTACCCCGAGGTGGTTGGCCTGCCCGGTCAGGTCAGCCGATACATGATAATCTTTTTCTTTTGTTTTAAAAGCGGGGTTTCGCAGGTAACACCAGAGGATGGTCGCCATTCCCAGTTCATGAGCCATTTCAAAAGCCTGGCTGACTTCCCGGATCTGGCGGGTGGATTCCTCGCTGCCAAAATAAATCGTTGCGCCAACGGCAGCCGCTCCGAGGTTCCATCCGGATTTGATGGAAGCAAACATCACCTGGTCGAACTTATTGGGATAGGTGAGAAACTCGTTGTGGTTGATCTTTACAATAAAAGGGATCTTATGCGCATACCTGCGGGATAGGAATCCCAGTCCGCCGAATGTAGTAGCCACTGCATTGCATCCTCCTTCGATGGCCAGCTTAATAATATTTTCCGGGTCAAAATAGACCGGGTTCCTGGCAAAGGAAGCGCCGGCGCTGTGTTCGATGCCCTGGTCGACAGGCAGGATGGAGAGATAGCCGGTACCGGCCAGTCTCCCGGTAGAATATAGGCCCTGCAGGTTTCGCAATACCTGGGGATTCCGGTCGCTGTTCATCCAGATGCGATCGACAAAATCGGGGCCCGGCAGGTGTAACTGCTCTTTTTTTATCGTGGTACACTGGTGGTTTAATAAGTAGGCGGCTTTATCGCCGAGCAGCTGTTGTATGTTGGTAGCAGGCATGGTTGGTTTTTAAAAGGGGTGAGGTTGGCTAACGACCGTTAGCAAATA
>JBBIGW010000251.1:0-2902 GCA_037447355.1 Bacteroidia bacterium
CGGCATCTGTAGCAACCGGAACAGCGGGCAACCTGACCACTCAGTCTGCCGTTGTCGCCGGCCAGGTCATTTCAGATGGTTGTTCCCCGGTGACCGGTTACGGAATTGAATTAAGCGGGGTGAACGGATTTGCCAATGGTACCGGTACACCGGTGGCCGGAACAGGAATAACCGCCGGCAGTTATACCATACCGTTAAACGGGCTGGTACAGGGCGCCACCTATTATTATAAAGCTTATGCGGTGAATAACGGAGGTATAAGCTATGGCACGCAGCAGACCTTTACCGTACTGTCTGTAGGGGAGGGATTCCGTTTGTATCCCAACCCTGTAGCGCAGGGAGCATCCATTCGTATTACGGTGAAAGAGGTTAAGCCCGGTTACTATGGATTGCTGTTGTTCAACAGCCAGGGTGAAAGGGTGTACCAGTGGAATATGAATATCCAGTCCACGTTCATCAACCAGACCTTTACCATTCCTGCAACACTTCCTAAAGGCGTTTACCGGGCCTACCTGGTAAACCAGGAAAAGGAAATGGGGGTGATATCGATCCTCGTGCTGTAAATAAAAGTTTAGCAAATAGAAAAGTCCCGGCAGACTGTTGCCGGGACTTTTTTATTTATCGGTTCTGTTTAAAATACCCCTTTCAGGTGTTTCAGCGCTTTTCTGCCTGTGGATAGCCATTGAGCTATCGGTCCCCCAGCCCGAAACGTATAGCTCGCAACTCATAGCTCGCAGCTCATAGCTCGCAGCTCGTAGCCCGCAGCTAATAAACATACATCAGACGATAATTGCTTCGTAGCCGGGTCTCCCGAAGGGGACCCGGCTTAAACCGATGACAGGTAAACAGAAGCCATCTCAAAATTTTTTTTTGCCAGGAAGACGATAAGAAAATTGTTGTTGGGATCAATACTTCCCGCCTTTCCGGTTATTTCTTAATAGGAGATAGCTTCTATTGAGCCATCGGTCTCGCAGCCCGAAACGTATAGCTCGCAACTCGCAACTCATAGCTCGCAGCTCGTAGCCCGCAGCTAATAAACATACATCAGACGATAATTAAACCGTCATCCGTTTATTCCTTTCACAGGTGCGTAAGTTTAAGCACGGTGCGTTGCTGTTTGGTTTCCACCTGTAAAAAATAAATACCTCTTTGTAAAGCAGGTAATTCCGCTGTGTAAATCATTCCCGCGCTTAACAGGCCAATGGATTGCTGATAAATAACCTGGCCCTGCATGTTAAGCAACCGGATGCTTGTATGGGTCAGCGGTTTAGTGGCCCTGATCCGCAGTTCCGCGGCAAAAGGATTGGAACTTACCTGTATTCCGAATGCAGCAGGATCCAGTACCGGCACTCCCGTGATCAGTCCTTCGAGGCTGTAATTGGAAAAAACTGGGTAATGGTCGGAAGTGTTATGGGCCGTGACATAGTCGGGCACCACGGCTGTTATATCATTTCTTATTTTGGCAGAGTTCAATACATAAAGAGGACTGGCTTCATTCGAGATCACATGGTTGTCCACCACATTGGGAAAGTTGATCATACTGCTTTGCCCGGCCACCCCCAGGGGCAGGGTGATGGATTTATAATGATCCGCATCGGTGCTGTCCATAATGATGGGCTGGTAAGAGGATTCAGGTCCTGAGCCGGTGGAGATCGTGCCGTTCAGCGCATCGTTGTAATCACCGATAATAATATTGATCGCTGAGGAAAACTGGGCATCCAGGGTATCTTTTAATTCCCGGGCGCCTGCTCTTCTCCGGTCATAATCACTGGCCGTGCTGCCCGCCTTTCCGTGAATGACGATGAAGTTGATGTCCTTGCTTACACTGTTGATGGTGACCGTCGCTGACAACATATACGGGAAGCGGCCGGAAGCCCAACTGGTATAGGCCGCTGAACTGGTACGCAGCAGCCCCCGGGTCCTGACATTTGTGAAGATGGACTTTCGGTAAATGAAACCAAGTTTCTGGCCGGAGAGCCAGCTGCTTCCCGTGCCGGTGGTATTGTTGCTGCAAAACGGGGAGATAAAATACCCGTATTCAGTATTGCCCAGTGAATCCACCAGGCGCCGGAAACGCATCGTATCCACCACTTCAACCACTCCATAGAGGTCAGCATCGAGGTAACGCATGATTTTTTTTGCATTCGCTTCCTGCAGGTACTCATTGGCGGGGCCGCCGGATGCAGCGCCAAACCACTCCAGGTTCCAGCTGACCACATCCAGGGTGGACCCACTGCTTTGGGCCCGGGTTGTAAGGGAGATAAACAGCAGCATGCACAGGAGCAGGAAGGGTAACTGTCTTCTCATACAAGTAGATTCTGGAACAAAGGTAAGCGGGAAAACGGCAACTACGGGCGGGCCGGGTTATTCAGATAAACGGAAATCGATGACCCGGAGCTGAAGAGATTTTGTATCGTTCCATTCATTTTCATCAATGGTAAACACGACATCCACCGGGGTTGGCTGCAGCAGCAGGGGAAATTTATCCGCCATGCCAAAGCCGATACCGGTGAGGCTCACATTTTCCTGTTTTAATGAAAAACGGATATGCTCTTCTTTCACAATTTTGGAATAACCGGTATTCTGCAGCCGGCGGGCCAGGAAGACCGGTCGGAGGTTTTCCGGTCCGTAGGGTTCCATCTGGCAGAGAATATCATAAAAAGGCTGCCGGATATCTTTTAACGTGATTTCCGCGTCGATACTAATTTCAGGGATCAGTAAACGGGGCTCGATACTGGCGGATACGACGGATTCAAATTTCTCCCGGAAAGCATCCACCTGTTCCAGTTCAAGTGTCATACCCGCTGCTGCAAAATGTCCGCCATAACCCAGCAGGTGTTCCCTGCATGCATGGATGGCTTCGTAGAGGTTGAAACCGGGTACACTACGGGCACTACCCGCG
>JBBIGW010000252.1:0-2804 GCA_037447355.1 Bacteroidia bacterium
ATGATTGTACCCCGGTTTTTATAAAAATACCCTGAATTTCTGATGTTTAATGCTGATTTTAACTACTTTCGTAATAATGTGTTGATAAAACACAATAATTTGTTTTCAGAACTCCAGATCTAACGATTGTGATAAAGTTACAGTTTTACTTACGTTTTCATACCCGGTATGGACAAAGCCTCCATCTTACAGGCAATATTGATGAGTTAGGCAACAACGATACGGGCAAAGCCCTCAGCCTGCACTACCTGAATGATGAATACTGGCATGGCAGCCTGGAGCTTAACAGGGAGACCAGTCTTTCTAAAATCCGGTACAGCTATTTCCTGAAAAATGAAGACGGTGAACGGATCCATGAATGGGGGAATGACCGCCGCTTATCCTCCCCGCATAAAGATACCGAAGAAATACAGGTTACGGATACCTGGAACCATGCAGGCGAATACGAAAACGCTTTTTTCACCGCCCCCTTCAGCAATGTCCTGCTCAAAGGGGAACATACAAAAAGCAAAGCCGGTTCTGATAAACATTACACCCATATCTTCCGTATAAAAGCCCCGTTGCTGAAAAAGAATGAAGTGATCGTTCTCTGTGGCGCCGGGGAACGACTGAAGAACTGGTCGGAAACGGACCCGCTGATGCTCGAAAGAAAGAACGACTGGTGGGAACTGCGGCTGGATCTTTCCGGTACCGGCTTCCCGGTGGCTTATAAATACGCCGTTTATAACCTGAAAGAAAACCGGCTGGTCCGCTTTGAAAGCGGGGACAACCGGCTGATGATCTCCGAAGCCGGTAACAATAAGATCGCGATCCTGCATGATGGGTTTGCCCGACTGCCCAATGATACCTGGAAAGGAGCGGGCCTGGCCATCCCGGTCTTCAGCCTGCGCAGCAAAAACAGTTTTGGCGTGGGTGAATTCAACGATATCAAATTACTGGTTGACTGGTCGGTCATCACGGGATTAAAACTGGTTCAGCTCTTACCCGTCAATGATACCACCGCCACCCATAGCTGGCTGGATTCTTATCCCTATGCCGCGATCTCGGCCTTCGCCCTGCACCCGATTTTTATCAACCTCCCGAACCTGGCAGGAAAGGACTATGCCGGTCGGCTGGGCGGCCTGAAAAAGAAACAAAAAGAACTGAATGAAATGCCGGTCGTGGATTACGAAGCCGTCATGAAATTCAAAACTTCGGCGCTGAAAGACTTGTACGAAGTGATGGGGGAGGACTGCTTTAGCACGGACGATTACCGGAAATTCTATAAAGCCAATAAGCACTGGTTGCAGCCTTATGCCGCCTTCTGCTATTTCAGGGACACTCATGGCACTTCTCATTACAGTGAATGGGAGTCCAGCAGTACCTATGATAAAACTGCGATCGAAGCGCTCTTTTTGCCCGGGAATGCCATTTCCCGACAGGTAGGCCTGTACTGTTTTATCCAGTACCACCTGCACCTGCAGTTGCAGGAAGCTGTGGATTATGCCCATAAAAAGGGGATTGTATTAAAAGGGGATATTCCCATTGGTATCTACCGGCATGGCTGCGATGCCTGGGTAGCACCCGATTTATACAATATGGATTGGCAGGCCGGCGCTCCCCCGGATGATTTTGCGGCCGTCGGTCAAAACTGGGGCTTCCCCACTTATAACTGGAAGCGCATGCAGGAAGACGGATTTGCCTGGTGGAAGCAGCGCTTCGAACAAATGAGTCATTACTTTGACGCTTTCCGCATCGATCATATCCTGGGATTCTTCCGGATCTGGAGTATTCCCGCTCATGCGCTACAGGGAATCATGGGACGTTTTGTCCCCTGCCTGCCGGTACATATCAACGAATTCGGGGAACAGGGTATCTGGTTCGATTACCAACGCTATTGCCGCCCCTTTATCATTGATGAAGTGCTCTACGAAATTTTTGGCGACCGCGCCGGCATGGTTAAGGAAAATTTCCTGGTACCGAATGAATTTGGCAGCCTGGACCTGGCGCCCGCTTTTGCCACCCAGGTACAGATAGAAGCCCATTTTGCCGGGCTGGAACCGACCGCGGAGAATGAATGGCTGAAACAGGGTTTATTCGACCTGGTTTCCAATGTGCTCTTTTTTGAAGAGCCCGGTTCACAGGGACAGGAATATCATTTCCGGATCGCGATGGAGAAAACTTCTTCTTTCCGTTACCTGATCCCGCATGTACAGGAAAAACTGAAGCAGCTCTACGTCAATTATTTTTTCAGGAGACAGGATGATTTCTGGTTCAAAGAAGCCATGCATAAACTGCCCATGCTGAAAGCCGCTACCAATATGCTGGTTTGCGGGGAAGACCTGGGCATGGTACCCGGTTGCGTCCCGGATGTGATGAAACAAACCGGTATCCTGAGCCTCGAGATCCAGCGAATGCCCAAGGACCCCAAAAAAGAATTTTTCCACCCGAATGATGCGCCGTATATGTCGGTGATCACACCCCTACACATGATTATGAGTACCATCCGGGGCTGGTGGGAAGAAAACCGGGATAAAACACAGCATTTTTATAATCACCTGATGGGGCAATGGGGACAGGCACCCCAGTTCTGCGAAGCCTGGATCAACCGGGCCATCATCATGCAGCACCTGTACTCACCCGCCATGTGGAGCATCTTCCAGTTGCAGGACCTGCTGGGTATGAATGAAACCCTGCGCAGGGAAAAACCGCAAGAAGAACGCATCAACAACCCGGCCAACCCCAAAAACTACTGGCAATACCGGATGCATATATCTCTCGAAGACCTGATAGAACAGCAGGAATTTAATGAGGAACTGAGGGGG
>JBBIGW010000253.1:0-2788 GCA_037447355.1 Bacteroidia bacterium
GGGAAGGGAACATTATGTGGAGATTGTAAAAGCCGGGAATATCATGCCCTTCGGTCATGAAGCCGTACTCATCAAGATCACGGAACGGAAGCCACATAGCGGTACCGGCACGGCTGCCAACTTCCAGCGAAAACTGGTGGTCATTACAGAGCCGGTAAAACAATATAATTACCGGGACAGTAACGGGGAGTTTATGAACTTCTGTTTCAGCCGGGTGGAAATGGTCAGCACGGTTTCTCCCTTACTGGATGCCTCAAAAAAAAACCTGGCGGATTCATTGCCGGATGCGGCCTTATCGCCGCTTCCACCCAAACCCGGCGACCCCGCTCCTGTTGCCGGAGACCTGCAATTTGTGATCATCAGCAAGGGAAAAGAAGTGCTCTTTAAAGTGAAAGCAGAAGACCTGGACGGGAATATCGTTGACTTCTCTATCCCCCTTGCATTTGTAAGTACGGATGTGCTGGGAAGCACCGCCAATGTAAAAGCGCTGAGCGATGCCTATAATGCGGGGATGAAGATGAGTACCAGCACCCAGTTCGGCGGGCAGAAATTCACCCTGGCGCCACCCGCCCTGAATGCCTGTACAACAGCCTATGCCGCGCAACAGGTTTCTTTCCTCACAAAGACCTATTCAAACCCGGAAGAACCACAGGGATTCCTGCCCACACTGGGGGAAGCAAATATTGAAGAACCTTCTTACCAGCGGCTTACCGGGCTTAAACAAACGGTCCCGGTTTCACTGGAGGATGACAATAACGAAGGACATGTTTTCGCCCGATTCAATTATGCCAGCCCGATGAATTTCGGCGGGCAGAGTGATAAGACCGGCGGACTCGCCGTCCCGAATTTCAACCTCAGCGGTTTATCAAAAGCCGCCGGCGCTTTTGGCGGGGCCCTTGATAAATTCAAAGCGGGCAATGCCAGCGCGGATGATTTTTTCAAGGTATCCAGCCTGCCCGACCCGACCTTGTTTGGTGTATTCAAACTCAGCGACCTGCTGGATTTTGTGGCTGGCGATAAAAGCGCGTATGATTTAAGCAAGCCCTTACTTGACCGGGCCCCGAAGATCCCCAACCTCGTTACAGAAGAAACCGAAACGGAATACATCACTTCTTATGTGATCAAACCGGCGCTGAACAACCTTGACCTGGGATTTGCCGGATTTGCCAAAAAAAGCGGGGCTGAATTTGTCATCCTTACCCGGGTAAAAGCCAAAAAGAAAGACCCGCTGGCGCCGGAGTTCTCCACCGCAGCCTGGGTGAAGAACTTTACGGTGGGCATTGTGAAAGTGGATGACGCGACCCATCCTTACCTGATCGGCATTGATTTCAAAGAAATAAAATTTGCCGTGGAAGCAGGCAAGACCGCCGATGTAAGCGTGAATATGGGTGATCCCTGTATCGTGTTTGGCGGGCCGCTGAGCTTTGTGAACCAGGTCATGAAACTGGTACCCGCGGACGGATTCTCCGACCCGCCCTACCTGGATGTATCCCTGACCGGCATCAAATGCGGTTATACATTGGCGATACCCAACCTGCAGATGGGCGCCTTTACCTTAAGCAATATCTCCCTCGGGGCCGAAGTGAACCTGCCCTTTACCGGGGGCCCGCTGACTCTCGATTTCCGTTTTTGTGAAAGACAGCAGCCTTTTACCCTGACGATCTCCTGCCTCGGAGGAGGCGGCTTTTTTGGGATGCAGCTCGATATGCAGGGCATCCGCCAGATCGAAGCCGCACTGGAATTCGGCGCCGCGGCCTCTATCAATCTCGGGGTGGCCAGCGGCTCGGTCAGCATCATGGCAGGGATCTATTTCAAAATGACCTTCGAGACCGACCATAACTCCACCCAACTGACCGGTTATGTCCGCATCAACGGGGCGGTGAGCGTTTTGGGACTGATCACCGCGAGCATTGAACTGTATATGGCGCTGACTTACCTGATGGACCAGAAAAAGGCCTACGGGGAAGCATCCCTGAAGATCAAGGTGGAAGTCCTGTTCTTCAGCAAAACGGTGACCCTGCATACCCAGCGGACCTTTGCCGGTAATGGCAGCGACCCGAACTTCCAGATGTCACTCACCGCGGGTGACTGGCAGGAATACTGCGGGGCATTCGCCGCCTGATCATTGATTCATTAAAAGCTTGCAGCAATCATGAAACAAAAAATAATCATAACCGCATTGCCCAATGGCTTGGCAAAAAGGAATAACAGCTGGAAAGTATCCGCAGCCATTGCCTTACAGGTGGAAGACGCCAATACCACCCTGCAACAGGTACCCGATATGCAGCAATGGGCGCAGCTGGTCAAAAACGCTTCGTTCATTGTCCAGGTAAACGGCAAACCGGTGGAGGCCAAAGTGGTCAGTAAACCGGCCGATGCGGATCTCTGGAAAAAACTGTTCACTCCCTCTGTCAAAGTAAAGGCCTTTGTCCAGGAAGACCTCTCCGCTTTGCCCATTGCATCTTATCCCGTAAAACATGTACTCAGTTTTATAAAAGGCGTGGTGGAACAAACCGGGAAAAATTTCCCGGCAGATTTACCAGGCAGCCCCTATTATACAGAAAACCCGATCCTGACCTCCGTATCAGATTACAGCATTTCCGATTTTCCAAAAAGAGGAAGGGAGAAAATCACCCTCGATCAGCTGGTGAGCAAAAAAAGAACCGGGGAACGGCTGAAATCCATCCTGAATAAAAACAAATCGATCCCCTTCGGGGAAACAGCGGACCCGGCGATGGATTTTGCCCAGTTGAAAAATTTCCACGGCTTGTATGACGTAAAAGAGGTA
>JBBIGW010000254.1:0-2734 GCA_037447355.1 Bacteroidia bacterium
GTACCGATCGCCCGACTGGCAGCAGCACAAGCGGCGATTGAAAGTCCGAAAAAGAAAAAGTAATTTTTCTCTTTCACTATAATCCGATAGAGGCCGTCTCCATTCTTTGAGGCGGCCTCATTCTTTATGGCCATCACCAGCCTTTTTTCCGGCAGAGCGTGAAGACCGGATTTCGGTTTATGCGCATCCAGCAGACGGCAGACTGCCGGGAACAGCAACCGGAGCCTGTCATTCTTACTGTTATTTCTTAATAAAACAGATACCCGGTATTGCCAGGAAATAGTTGGGCAGCAGTTGATGTTTGGGGTAATAACCGCAACAAAACAGCCTGTGACTTCCCGTCACAGGCTGTGTGCTTTGCTTGCTACGAATGCTTATGTTACGTTACTGTAGCCGTTTCAGGTGACAGGCGGACCGCCAGTTCGGTTACCCGCTTGAGGAGTTCCGGCATTGCCGCTTCCACTTCATCGGTCATCTCCACGCCCTGTTGCTGGATATATTCAATGCTCACTACAAATAAATGGATCTCCGGGATCTTGTCCAGCAGCTGCAGGGAGCTCATCATATCCCTCAGCCCGATATCGTGGGTGCTCATGGATTTAGGGAAATCGGATGCGAACTTCGGTTTGATAAGCCGGATCGTTCCGGCTCTTTGTCCGTCCAGTGTGGCATCGACCAGGATCACCCGTGAGTATTTTTCAAAATATTCCAGCAGGTGAAAACCACCAGTACCCCCATCCACCACATCCACATAACCGGGTAGCCCGGCGGACATCAGCTTCTGGGCCGCATGTACCCCCAGTCCTTCGTCGCCCATGAGGTAATTCCCCACACCCATGATCAGCAGTCTTTCTTCCATAAATTTTAAGATTTAGGAGGTTCATTAGGTAATTCCATATGCTTTTCGAATACATCATCTTCTATAAACTTCCATCCGCCGCCCATGCTCGAAATTTCCCCGCGGCCTTCCACGTAGTCGTGGTAGAAAACCAGGTACACATGAAATACGGCAAAGAGAATAAAGAACCACATGGTCAGGTGGTGCACCTGGCGCAGAAAGATATCCCCCCCGAACATCGCGGGTACCCAGGAGAATAATTGGGGAAACCACCAGCCCGAACTCATTGAGGCGTATAACCCGAAACCCGTGATGCTCTGAACCAGGAAGGCAAGGAACATAAAGAAATAAATAAACCCGGCCAGGGCATTATGCCCTACACTCAGGTGTTCCTTGCCCCGTAGCATCAGGATATCAATTTTGAAAACACTCCATATTTCCCTGAAAAAGCGGCGTGAAGCGGGAATGAATTGTTTCCAGTTGGCGTATTTGTTGCCCACAAACCCCCAGTAAATTCGAAACAGGAAATTAAAAAAGAAGATATAGGATGCCACAAAGTGAATGGTGCGTATCCAGCCCATAGTGAACTGGTCGGCAGCTTCTCGTGAACTTTGTATTGTCAGCGGGTCGGCTATAAAGAAACCCGTGGCGATCAGCACCAGGATCACCAGTGCATTCAGCCAGTGATAAATACGTACGGGCTGTTCCCACACATAAACCCGCCGAAGTTTCGGACTATTTACGTTTGCCATACATTGTTTTTTAAGGTTAATCGCCGAGTACACTGATGCGGCTGATATGTTTTCCTTCCTCGTCATAGAGATGCACGGCGCAGGCCAGGCAGGGGTCAAAGGAATGCACCGTCCTTAAGATCTCCACCGGCTGCTTCGGATCCGCAACCGGGGTGTCCCTTAATGCGGCTTCATAAGCAGATACCTGTCCCTTGCCATCCCTTGGTGAGGCATTCCAGGTAGTGGGCACCACTAACTGGTAGTTGGCAATTTTTTCGTCTTCGATATTGATCCAGTGTGCCAGTGCTCCGCGCGGCGCTTCTGAATGGCCCACACCCAGGGCTTTCGCAGGCCATTTTTCCGGGTTGCGTTTGCCGGAATCTGCCATGCGGACATCCCCTTTCTTAATATTGTCAATCAGCTGATGGAAGAAATCAAGTCCCCATTGGGCCACCAGTGTGCTTTCCAGTCCGCGGGCAGCCGTGCGGCCGAGGGTGGAGAAGAGAGCGGTAACCGGCACATCCAGGTCTTTCAGCGCTTTATCGACCACCATTTTAAATTCTTCTTTTCCGCGGGCATAACCCACCAGTACCCGGGCCAGCGGGCCCACTTCCATGGCATTGCCTTTCCACCTCGGTGTTTTCAGGTAACTGTATGCCTTGGTTGTATCGAGGTTCTCAAACGGAGGTTTGGGACCGGTATATTTGATCTTGCTTTCTCCTTTCCAGGGATGCAGCCCCCCCTTACCCTTGTATTCGTACCAGGAATTATCAATGAATTCCTGTACTTCATCATCCTTACGCAGGTCCACATCATATACTTTGCTGATGTCCTTATTCAGGATGGCGCCCTGCGGGAATTTATAGGAAGAGGTATCGCGGTACCCGTTCCATGGCAGGTCTCCGTATGCCATATAATTACCCAATCCGCCGCCAATAGCGCCCCAGTCTTTGTAGAAGGAAGCAATGGCCATCAGGTCGGGAATATAAACCTGCTCGATGAATTCTTTACCCTGCTGCAGCAACTGGCCCACATAGGCCAGGCGCTCTGCGTTCAGGCCACTGATATCATCGGTGCTGATCGCGCAGGCCATACCGCCCACCAGGTAATTGGGGTGCGGGTTCTTACCCCCAAAGATGGTATGCACTTTAACGATCTCCTTCTG
>JBBIGW010000255.1:0-2702 GCA_037447355.1 Bacteroidia bacterium
CCATAGTTATTATAGTTGTGTGGTAACACTAAAATAACTACTGGAGGCTTAGGCCTCCTTTTTTATTTAAATTCAGCAACTTTTACCGGACAACAGTGACTCCCGACTCCCGACTCCCTGCAACCGGCAACCGGCTACTTTAACTCATCCAGCACCTTAAACATCTTACCCCCCAGCATCCCTGTTTTACCACTGTAATTGTTTATAAGAAAAGAGAAAATATATTCCCGTCCGTCTTTTGCTTTATGATAACCACAGTATCCTTTTACATCGCTGATGGTGCCGCTTTTCATTTTCATGCCATTGTATTCCGGTAACGCCCCATAGAAAGAAGGAAACCAGTCCCTCGTCTTTGCATATTTCAGTATTTCTACCTGCGCATGGGTGGTCACCCGGTTTAACGGGGAAAGTCCTGATCCATCATACATATTCAGTTCTTCCGGATCAAGTCCCTTTTCTTCCCAGAATCGTTTCAGGATCGCCAGCCCGCTGTCGGCAGACGCATAGCCCTGTTTCTCGTAAGCAAATGTTTTCACTAATGCTTCTCCATACAGGTTAATGCTTTTTTTATTGAACCAGCAGATGATGGAGTCGAGGGCCGGTGACTGGTGCGTGTAGATATTTTCATCCCGCCCCGCAGGTATCCAGGAGGAAACAACCGCAAAATCCGCCGGGACAGCAGTACCCGCTGAAAGCAACTTGCTTTTTTCCAGTTCCTGCAGAAAATATAAGTACGGGTCCGCAACGGCAATAGAAATCTGAAACTTCTCTTGTCCCGGGGGAATGGTTCCTTTTAAAAGGGGAAATGATGCTGCATGATTTCCATAATGAAAATAATAATAGGCATTATCCCCCGACCCCGGTGATCCTGTCTTCAATTGATTATCAATAAAACCAGCTCCGGCCAGTGTATCCAGCGCGACAACCATTACAGGGTCCCCTTCTTTTTTTCCGGACCGGAGTAAAATTTCCGACTGATTTTCCTTCCAGTTAAACCCGGCCGCCCCTGCCCCGTAATAATTCCCGATATCCTGGAAAATCCAGCCATCTGGTATCTTTTGCAAAGGGAACCGGTTATTATAAAGCCGGTAAGTAATGGTTTCCGGTGACAGTTTTTTTTCCGCCAGGGCCTTACCCAGTCCAGCAAAAATCACAGCCGGCATAGTTATCTGAAACCGGTTGCTCCCAAATGTCGGATCACCCGTCTGACGGATCATAATCAGTTTCTTTGGGGAGTAGTTCGTCATTGAATTGTTCAGCCAGAATTCTGTTTTATATGTATAATCTTTCCCCAGCAATTCAAAAGCCGTAACACTGGTAATGATTTTTTGAGTGGATGCCGGGGCCAGTCCGAGTTGTGAATTAACATCAAATACCGGTTCACCGGTTCTGGCATCGATCACATACAGGGATACAGCCGCGTGTTTCAGCTGACTGTCAGACATAAACCGCTGAAAGGATTTCCGGACCTTTTCTGTAACGGTTTGAGCCGGAAGCAGGTTCCACGCTGATAACAGCGCCAGAAACAGGGCAACTTTTTTCATCATTAATGGTTATAACTTCGCGCCTGCCTGCCGGCTGGCAGGTTCAAATTAATTCATTTCCCGCTAATCTTTTCTTAAATGAGTTTCACAACTGTCAACGCTTCCATTATTACCATCGGTGACGAGCTGCTGATCGGGCAGACGATCGATACCAACTCCGCTTTTATTGCCCGGGAACTGAATAAGATCGGAATCTGGGTACACCGTCGCCTGGCTGTGGGAGACGTACGTGAGGATATCCGGAAAGCCCTGGATGAAGAGGGGAAACAATCCCGCATTATCATTATCACCGGCGGGCTCGGCCCCACTGCGGATGATATTACCAAGCCACTGCTCTGTGATTATTTTGGCGGAAAAATGGTGATCAACGAACTGGTACTCGCCCACATAAAATACCTGTTTGAAAAAGTGTACAACCGGACCGGCCCGATGCTGGAAAGTAACCTGAGACAGGCCGAAGTGCCGGATACCTGTGAAGTACTGCACAATGCGAGAGGGACAGCGCCGGGCATGTGGTTCAAAAAACAAAATACCCAGGCAGCCCTTCCTTCAATGGGCATTGAGGAGAGCAGCGTTTATATTTCTTTACCCGGCGTACCCCATGAAATGAAGGGCCTGATGACGGACCAGGTCATTCCCCGGCTGCTGAATGCGTTTTCATTACCGGCCATTGTACACCGGACTGCTTTTACCGCCGGGCAAGGGGAGTCCATGCTTGCAGAAATGCTGAAAGACTTTGAAACAACCCTTCCGGGGCAGATCAAACTGGCCTACCTGCCCAATTACGGGATGGTGAAACTGCGGCTGACGGCCAGGGGAAATAACCGGAAAGAACTGGAAAAAGAACTTAGCCCCTATTTTGAACAATTGCAGCTATTGGTAAAAGATTACCTGGTAAGCGATGAGGATGAAGGGCTGGAAACCGTGATCGGGAAGATCCTGAAATCAAAAGGCCTGACTATGGGTACGGCGGAAAGCTGCACCGGTGGTTATATTGCCCACCTCATTACTTCCGTCCCCGGTTCTTCGGCTTATTATAAAGGCAGCGTGATCAGTTATGCCAATCAAATAAAAACGGGTATACTGGGTGTACAAGCCTCAACCCTGGCATCCGTCGGTGCCGTGAGTGAGGAAACCGTAACGGAAATGGTAAAAGGA
>JBBIGW010000256.1:0-2599 GCA_037447355.1 Bacteroidia bacterium
TCTTTGTCCAGCCGGACATGGTGAAAATATTTATTCCGCTCAAAGCGGCCGGAACAAACCCGGAAGAATGCGATCCGGTCGCGGTGTTTGGGATCAAGGTTGGCATGAATCTTAAACACAAAGCCGCTCATTTTTTCTTCTTCCACGTTTACCTCCCTGGCCGTGGTTTGCCGGCTCCGCGGGGTCGGGGCTATGCGAATGAAGGTATCCAGCATCTCCTTCACCCCGAAATTATTAATGGCACTTCCGAAAAACACAGGTGCCACTTTACCGGCGAGGTAATCCTCCGCTTTCAGTTCACCATGCACCCCATCCACCAGTTCCACATCTTCCCGCAGCTGCGCGGCGTCCTTCTCCCCCAGTTTTTCATCCAGTACGGTATCGCTGAGATCAGAAATGGAAATACTGTCCTCATCGGCCTTTGTATTGGCGGTAAAGAGCAGCAGGCTGTGCTGATCAAGATCGTACACTCCTTTGAATTCCTTGCCGCTGTTGATCGGCCAGGTCATCGGGTGCAGGGCGATGCTCAGTTCTTTTTCAATTTCTTCCAGCAGGTCAAAGCGGTTCTTTCCGTCCCGGTCCATTTTGTTGATAAACACGATCACGGGTGTATCCCGCATGCGGCACACTTCCATCAGACGGCGGGTCTGGTCTTCCACCCCGTTTACACTGTCCACCACCAGGATCACACTGTCCACTGCGGTCAGGGTACGGTAGGTATCTTCTGCGAAGTCCTTGTGACCGGGCGTATCCAGCAGGTTGATGAGTGTCTTATTGTATTCAAAGCTCATGACCGATGTAGCCACCGAGATCCCCCTTTGCCGCTCGATCTCCATGAAGTCACTGGTCGCGAATTTTTTGATCTTATTGCTCTTCACCGCGCCGGCCACCTGGATGGCCCCCCCGAACAGGAGGAATTTCTCCGTCAATGTGGTTTTACCGGCATCCGGGTGGGAAATGATCGCGAATGTGCGTCTTCTTTGTATCTCGTTATGGTACTTCATGGTAATTGCTGTATCCTGCGGGCGTTTATGGCGGGTTTTGCTTATGCCCCCGGCCCGCCCTGGTCACCGGAGCAGCGTAATTTATTCAGCTTTGTCCGGCAGGGCGCAAAGGTAATAACTGGGAGGAACTTATCGGAATCAAAAAACGTCCCTGTTATAAGACCGCTTGCCATCCAAATAAAAGTTGGCCCCGCTGCCCCTTCTTGTGGTAAATTTGCCCTATGATCCGCCGGTCCATCGAGATTGTCTTCAGCAGTATCAAAATGACACTGCAGGAATTATGGAAAAACAAACTCCGTACATTCCTTTCCCTGCTGGGTGTAACCTTCGGTATCTTCTGCATCATCAGTGTACTGGCCGTTGTCAACAGCCTGGAACAGAATATCCAGAATGAAATAAAGGCTCTCGGCAACAATACACTTTATGTGGACAAATGGGATTACAGTGCCGGAGGCGGTCCCGATTACCCCTGGTGGAAATATGTAAACCGGCCCAGCCCGAAATACGAAGAACTGAAACAGATCAAGGAGCGCACTCCCACAGCCAGGTTCGCCGCATTTAAGATCAGCATTTCCGATAAAATCTTTTTTGAAAATAACCAGTTGACCGGGGTGAACGTCTATGGGATCAGTGAAGATTTTAATGATATACAACCGGTGGAAATCGCTTTTGGCCGTTATCTCTCGGATGCAGAGTTCAGCCAGGGCAGTCCCGTTGGAGTGATCGGTAATGAAATAGCAGAAAAACTTTTCCTGGATGCAGAAAGAGCCGTGGGAAAAACGATCACCTGCCGGGGAAAAAAGATCACGGTAACCGGGGTGATCAAAAAACAGGGCAAGACCATGATCGGGGGCTGGCAGTTCGACCAGAGTGTTGTACTCTCCTACCGCTTTGCCCGGAATATCATGGACCCAAAAAGAGCCGATCCGCTGATATTGGTACAGGGACAGGATTACCTGACCAGCAAGGCACTGAAAGATAACCTTACCGGTACCCTGCGGGCCATCCGCAAACTGACCCCCACCAAGGAAGAAAATTTCACCCTGAATGATATCAATGATTTCAGCGATGCGATCAGCGAAGCCTTTGTGAGCCTCAATATCGGGGGCTGGGCTATTGCCACTTTATCCCTGATCGTAGGCATGTTTGGGGTGGCCAATATCATGTTTGTATCCGTGAGGGAGCGAACCAGCCAGATCGGCCTGAAAAAAGCCATCGGGGCGAAGAAAAGAATTATCCTGGCGGAGTTCCTGCTTGAGTCTGCCTTTCTCTGTATTATCGGCGGACTGGTCGGACTGTTTTTTGTATTCCTGCTGACTAAAATTCTTACCGGGGCCCTTGATTTCCCCGTCTATATTTCCACCAGTAACCTGGCGCTCGCCATTGGCATTTGTATCCTTGTCGGTGTGATCGCCGGTTATATTCCGGCGCGGCAAGCCGCGAGGATGGATCCGGTGGAGGCGATACGGAGTAAATGATGGGTTAATCTGTTGATTTGCCAATAAAACTTACATACGGTAGCTGATCAACGAAACGACTTCTAAGATAATGAGCCGATGTGCCGATTAGCCGATGAATGAGCTTACGGTAGCTAT
>JBBIGW010000257.1:0-2599 GCA_037447355.1 Bacteroidia bacterium
CTTCAGCAGGCTTTTCTCCGCAGCCTTTTCATAAATGACACGGCCACCGGTATCCATGAATTGAACGGGGTTGGTAAAGCGGTTTTCTTCTTCCGGCAGACTGATCGCAAGCCGGTGGAGGATCTGCACATTCCGGTAACCCATGCGGTGAAGGCTGTTGTTGATGTATTCCTGCCCGAGGAATTCATAAAGACGGTTAAAGGCATCATTATCGCTGACCAGCAATATTTTTTTGATGTAATGCGCAATTGTGGGACGGCCATCCGGGCTGGAAGGGTCATTGCAGACTTCGGTCTGCCTCCTCCCGGCCGAACCGGTGATCATGGTTGTATTTTTATCAAGCCCTGCAATATTCAACTCGTTCAGCCGCTGTAAGGCCAGGATGGCGATGGGTAGTTTGACCGTGGAGGCGGGATAATAATACCGGGTGCTATCCAGCTTAAACCGGTGTTCCCGGAAGACCGGTTTCCCTTTTTTCGACCGGTCGATTTGGGTATAAATGACCTGGATACCCAGCTCTTCCCGGGCTGAAAGCAGCGAATCAAAGATCCCCGGGTATTGACGTAAAATATTGTAAATTAATGTGTCAGATTTGTTGTTTTGAGACGGACCCTGCAGTTGCCCTGAACTTGTTAACCCCGAAAAAGGGGCGCTGAGGCAGGGCAGGCCGGGCCAGAGAATGCCCCCTAAAAGAACCAGCCCAAAAAAAGCAGGTATGCCGTTAGCCCGACGCAGGATCATAACACCCTAAAGGTACGGATCGTCAACTGTTAAGTTTTTAAAAATCAGTCAACAAGAACCCTTTTTTAGTTGGCCGGAATTGAACCGAAAAAACTATCTTTGCCGGCCCGTAACCTGCCCGTGCAGGCCGGGTTATGTTTTAATTATGTAAACCCATTATCCCAACTGCATCAACGATTGTGAGGGGATAAAATGTAAATCGATCTACGTATGCAACTGAAAGGTTTGGTTCGCTTTTTCACCGTACTGCTTATTGTGTATTCGCTCTACCAGTTATCTTTTACCTGGTTTGTACAAAACCACGAAAAGAAACAGAAAGCAAAGGCAAAGGAATATGTAGCGAAAAATTTTCCGACGGCCCTCCAGAAATACCCGGGCAATAAAGATTCCCAGGCAGTGTACCAGGAGGAACTGGATAAGATCCGGGACAAGTATGCAGACAGCCTGATCAAGGCAACGGAGAATACCACGCTGACCTATGGCATCAACGGGGCCATGAGTTATAAAAAAGCCAAGGAAGAAGAGCTGAACCTGGGTCTCGACCTGCAGGGCGGTATGAACGTAACCCTGGAAGTGGAAATGAACGAATTGCTGAAGTCACTGTCCAACAAATCAAGCGACCCGAATTTCCTGGCTGCCCTTAGAAACGCGGACAGCCGGAAAGCAAACAGTGATGCAGACTTTATTACGCTCTTCATCCAGGAATACCGGAAGCTGGAACCCAATAGCCCGCTGGCCTCTTTATTTGCCGGCGGCAGCAACAATGCGATCGATGTCAGATCCAGCGACAACAAAACAGAAAGTTATATCCGGGACCAGGCAAAGACCGCCTTCAACCTGACTTTTGACCGGTTAAGAACACGTATCGACCAGTTCGGGGTGGCACAGCCTTCCATCAGCCCCATCCCCAACCGCGGGCTGATCAATGTGGAACTGCCCGGTATCAAGGATAAAGACCGGGTCAGAAAATTATTACAAAGTACCGCCAATCTGCAGTTCTGGGAAGTGTACACCCTGCAGGATAATAATTATGGCAATGGCTGGCAGCGGACCATCAATGCCTTCAATGCGAAGTATGGCGGCGTAGCGGATACCACGGTGAAAAAAGATACGGCTGCCCCGGTTGCTGATACGAACGGGAAAAAGATTGATACCACCAAAACCCGGGATATCGGCCAGGTTGTTGATACCGGGAAGGGTAAGAAAGATACAGCGAAGAGCAATATCGCCGGTAAGATCACCATTGATAAATACCTCCAGTTCTCCCAGCCTTTCCGCGATGAAAAAGGAAATGTGAGCTATCCCTCCGCTATTGCTTCTGTGGCCATCCGGGATACCGCGCTGGTGCGTACTTACCTGAACGAGTTCAAACCGAATTTCCCTTCGGATGTGGTTTTCGCTTATGGTATCCCTGACAAGGACAAAAAAGGCCATCCGGCTTTATTTGTGCCCTTGTATGCCCTGAAAACCTATAACCGCACAACTGCCAAACTGGAAGGTGATGCGATCTCGGATGCCCGCCAGGATTTTGACCAGTATGGTAAAGTTCAGATTGAAATGACCATGAAGCCGGGCGGCGCCAGTATCTGGAAAAAAATGACGGAAGAGAATGTCGGCCGGCCCATTGCCATCGTGCTGGATAATGTGGTTCAATCCGCTCCCAATGTAATCAACCCGATCCCGAACGGTATCTCTTCCATCACCGGAAGCTATACCCAGCAGGAAGCGGCTGACCTTGCGAATATCTTGAAGATCGGTAAACTCCCCGCCCCTGCCAAGATCGTGCAGGACCAGCAGGTAGGTCCCACCCTGGGCGCCAAAGCCATCCAGGGCGGTTCCATGGCATTCATTATTTCTT
>JBBIGW010000258.1:0-2597 GCA_037447355.1 Bacteroidia bacterium
CCGTAATAAAATCCGTGGCAATGGGTTTCTCCCCGGCCTTCCGGGTCACCGTCGGGTAGGAATAATGAATATCCGGATGCACCAGCTGTTGTGCCTTCAGACAGGCGGGGCAGGTGCCACAGGAGTCAGTTGTCAGTTGTCGGTTGTCAGTTGTCAGGCCTTTATTGGAAATGTCATCTGTAATTGGATCTTCCCCAAAGAGGGAGGGACCAGGGGATGCAATAGCTTTCCTTGGATTGGCTTTTTCACAGACTACATATTGCGCAAAGGCGAGGGCCAGCGGCAGGGCACCACTTCCTTCCTTGCTTAAAAAAAGCAGGGCGTGGCTGAGCCGGTTATGCTGTACCAGTTCCGCCAGTTGCTGTTTGACGGCCGTTTGTCCTATAATCTGGGAGAAAGGCATGGAAGGCGAAAATAATTCTTCTTTACAACAAAAAGCGATGCTGTTTACCGGCACCGCTTTCTTTGTTAGAATAACTATTTTCTAGTTTAAATACTTTAAGATCTCTTCGCTCATCGGTTGTGTCTTCGGCGAAAAAGTGGCGATCAGTTCTCCTTTCTCATCCACCAGGAACTTACCGAAATTCCAGGTCACCGGATCGGCAAAACCTTTGGCGGCTGCCTGCTCTTTTAAGAATTTATATAATGCATGTGTGTCGTCTCCCTTCACGGAAATTTTTTCGGCCATCGGGAAAGTCACGCCATAATTCTTTTTGCAAAACTCGCCGATCTCTTCATTCGACCCCGGCTCCTGGCCGGCGAAATTGTTGGCCGGAAAGCCCAGGATGACCAGTTTATCCTGGTATTTTTTATAGAGTTGTTCCAATCCTTCGTATTGGGGAGTAAGGCCGCATTTGGAAGCCGTATTCACGATCAGGATCTTTTTTCCTTTAAAAGCGGAAAGATCAATTTCATGACCGTCCAGACCGGGTACTTTAAAATCATATATGGAGCCGGCAGTCAGGAAAGCTGCAATCAAAAAAGAGCATACAAAGGTTTTCATGATTAACTGGTTTAATGAGGTGAATAACAAAAATAAGGTCGCTTGGTTCTCTGATCGGGATTTTTGGATAAAAGGTTTCTTTTACTGCTTCTCAAAACAGCCCAGGTCCGGGAGGCCCACCGGCCGCGGTTTGCCATCTAAATCGCTGGTTATAGCGGTATTCACTCCTTTATTGACGGCCGGCGAACCGGGTTTCAGGCGGAAGTCATAATAATTGCCGGAAGTATTTATGCTGTCAAACAGGGGAGGCTGGTTATTGATCATCTGCGTACTGCTGATATTGGAGGGAATGGTTTGTACTTTCCAGAGGTTGTAATCAAAATTTACATTGAAAGGGCCGGCACCGGATCTCAGTACCGAAACTTCATCGGGAACAATACCGTGTTCGCCCCAGAATATACAGTTCCTGAAAACCGCATCAAGTGCGTTTGTTGTATTATTGGCGGTATTGGACAAGGTAAGCACCGGGTCTTTATGATCAATATACCTGTTCGCATAGGTAACCACGGTACAATGTGTAAACTGGTAATTGCCGCCCTGCACGAGATAAAGATTCTTACCACAATTACTGACCAGGCAATTCTGCGCCCGGATGCTGCTGTTCAGTGCAATGATTCCCGCATCATACGCGTTATCGATCACCGTCTCATTAAGGGTGATCTTTGGATTGCTGTTGGAGGAAGGACCCTGTACCCCAATGGCCTGGTAGGCATTCCTGATCACGGCATAGTTAAAAACGTTGTCCGTTGAATTGCCCAGGAAAAAAAGACCCGGCCAGCCGGCAGGAAAATCTTTATACGGCGCATCCAGCCGGTCTCCCTGGAAAAACACCCGGTCCGCGGTATCTTTCAATCCGTTTACCTGCAGGCTGCCGTCAATGATGATGGGGGCATCGGCATGTACATAAATACGGCAACCCTTGTTGATGGTCAGGGCCTGGTTGGCAGGCACCAGCAAGGAGCCCAGAATCACATAGGGCAGGTCATTGTTCCAGGTTTCGTTGCCGTTGATCACCCGGTCCCGGAAAAAATGAGCGTTCTGTCCCCAGGCTTCGAGCTGCATCCACTTGGTATTCCCGTTATAATTTATTTCAATGCTGTCCCGGATCACAAAGGGCAGGTTGGCCGCATCCGGATTTATATTCACCTGTACAAATACATAGAGACTGTCATTGGCCGCGATCTCCAGGTTGCTGAACCGGGTGCCCGGTGTTCCGTCCACATTCATTTTATAAACGGAAGCGGCGCCACCCATCAGTTCCAGGGAAGAGAGGCGCAGTTTCTGGTTATTATCATTTATAAGGGTAAAGCTACGGTAGGCAGAGCCGGCGCTGACAAAAACGGTATCAAATTTCAGGGTGTCAAGGCTGAGGGTGAGACGGGCATCGGCAGATGTGATAAAGGAATCTTTCCGGCAGGAAAAAAGGAGGATCAGCAAGGAAATGGTGAGTAATCCGGACGTTTTCATCGGAATCAAAAATAACAGAACTATTTGACATTAACGAGCCGCGATACAAAGCGTAACCACGCTTAAGCGGGTGTGGGTCCCGCGCAGCAGTTCCAGCCCGCAGGCTTCCAGGGTGGCGCCGGTGGTG
>JBBIGW010000259.1:0-2549 GCA_037447355.1 Bacteroidia bacterium
GTTCCCAGGCACCAGTCTGCAGGTACAGGCCAAGCGAGCCAAAACTGTTGAGGAAATTCACGGGCTTACCGGCCTGCGGATCGGTGATCGCCCCGCCACGTACGCCAGTGAGCACTCTTTCTCCCGCATGATACAGCAAACCCGTTTTAGTCAGTTTCTCCTTTTTACGGGTAAGGAAAACAACGCCGTCCACCGACAAATTGGCGATACCGCTTAAGGGATTGATAAAATTGGTAACCAGCACCTCATTGCTTTGCTGGATCCCTGGTTGTAAATGCTGAAAATTATTGGACGATACACCGGAATAAAAAGAAAGCGGAAGGGCAAACTTTCCCGGCTCCCCGATAAACAACCGGATAAAACGGGCTGAAGCATTTACCTGCCCGCTATTGATGATATCGATAAACCCGCTGGTAAATATTTCCGGTTTGTAGCCCGGTGAGGCCGATCCGGGTGAAAGTCCCGACCGGGTCGCCGGTAAACTGTCAGCTATTTTCTGTACAATCACCGCCCCCTGTGGCAATAACAGGTCCGGCAGCAGGAGAAGCCACAATAACAGGACAGGTTTCATAATAAAACAGCATATGCAATAAATAAAATAACATCCCCTCCCGGTGGTTCCGGGGAAATCGTGATGGAAGAAAGAAAAGAAAAGGACTGGCCTATAGTCTTTTCAGGCTATCGAGGAAATGCAATACTGTAGGATCATCCCATTTCCGGCTTCCGTCCTCCCTCACCAGTATCTCCCCCTTTTTGTTCATAATGAAAGTGCGGGGAACAAACTGTCCCTGGAACACCGCGGGCAATACGGTATTGGAATAGAAATACGGCAACGTATGTCGGCTGACCGCCGGACTCCTGCGCACACTGTCCACCCGGTCAGTTGTGATAAAGGCAAATACCACCGACGAACCCTTTACGGAATTATACAGGCGCTCTAACCCCGGCATTTCCTCCTTACAAGGCACACACCAGTACTCCCAAAAATTCAGCAATACCACTTTTCCCCGGAATACCGAATTGTCCAGCAGGGAATCCGATCGCAGATCATGCAGGGCTAACCGGTAGTCTGCCTGTTGTGTGCTGTCCATCCTGTGAAGCACCGGCAGGTTTTCCCGGTACATGTTCTCAAATTTATTCACCACAATAAATATATACCCGGCAAGCAGAATGACACATACCAGTATTCCCGTAAAAAAACCAGCCCAGAATTTCATATTGATTTCCTCCTTTTATTGCGCCTGATAAGGTAATAGAAGGCTCCCAGCAACGGCAGGAAATAGACCAGGTTGATCCAGTTCCGGCGTTCGGATTCCGAACTGAATTTCCGGCGGTTCATATCAATAACCGCCCAGAGATAAATAACCAGGATAATGGCCGCTACAGCAAGAATCAGGAGGGATATTTTTTCCATATTTATCAATTTAAACACTTTATAACCGGGTAACAACAGGCCGCCGTCGTTACCCGGCAAATATGTTTATTAATAGATTATAGCTATTATGGCACAGGATGCGCGCATACTATTAAAGCAACTGGCACGGTACAAGTTGGCCAGGAAACATAATAAACGGCACTCAGGGTCCCCCATACAGGATCTCAGCATACAATTAAAACACTCCCCATAGGTTACATTCCCGTTATGGTTCGTATCACAGGGGTGAGGAGCCCTGCCGGCCAGGTTATACTTCGCCGCTATATTATCCGGAAGCGGGAAGGGAATATAGTTGTTTACCGTTCCATTGACAACCGTACCCTCCCCAACCAGGTATTCACCATAGTTCAGATCATATACCCGGATAGTGCCCGTATTGTTGTCTGTATTGTACTCAACAAAACTTTTATACAACATCAGGTACCTGCCATTTTTGGGCAACCCGGTATAGTCGTCCTTCACTTTCATAGCCTGGATCTGGCCGGTTATTTTTTTCTTCCCATTCTGCACACCTACGAAAGACAGGTATATTACGGGTACCTGTCGCTGAATCTCCCCGCTTACGGCTGTACTGTACGATACGAAACTCTGTTGCAGATCCAGGGTACCGAGGCCGGCAAACTGCGACCCGGCTATAAAACCCGCATAATCCGGTGAGTGCAGGAATTCCTGCAACAGGGCGTCTTCTTCCGTTTGCGCCCTTCCGTTAACTGACATTAAAATAAGAAAAAAAAACAATACTTTTTTCATGGCTATACTTTTTGTCGCCTACTCTCAATTCCGTTTTCGGCATTCCCGGGTCAGTGAACATTCAGGTTTACCCGTATAGCTTGCTGCAAGCCGGAACCGGCAGCAGGGGATAAGGCTTCTGTCATTGACAACCCGAAAGTAGACCCGGCCTAAAAAGTAACCATGGGATTTTCAACAGGAAAAATCGTTTTTTTCAGGCAGGAAGTTGTAAACCTGAACCGCAGAGGCGCGGAGAACGCAGAGACACTAATTCCGTTATTTACAATCTTCACCTTTTAACTGCTAAATTGAAGTGCAGGTAAATCCTGGCGATATACCAACGGCCGCAGCAGCGCGGAGAACGCAGAGACACTAATTCCGTTAT
>JBBIGW010000260.1:0-2499 GCA_037447355.1 Bacteroidia bacterium
GGAGACAGGATTAATAAGCAAGGAAAAAATATCCGTATGACAAAGACAGCAATGGAGTCATATAAGCTCGCCGAAATGAAAAACAGGAACGCAAACTGGCAGAAGAGTAATCGGGAGAACTGCCGGTGTGCAAAAGGCTCAGATTTCCAAACTGGAAAGCAGCGCCAATAACGCGGCCCTGGATACTATTCTTAAAGTTTTTAAGGTCCTGAAAAAACACCTGCCGTATGTGTACCGATAAGGCGGCGGGCGGATAATAACAAAATGCAAAACCAGGACCTGCATTCCACAACCAGTCCTTATTGCAAAAATTTATCCCGGTTTGGGTAACTTGCCTTTAAACCATTGCGTCATAGCCCGGCAGTGACCAGACCCGTGAAAACAGAATTCCAGCAATAAATTTACCGGCAAAATGAATAAACAACACCTGGGTCGGCAGATCCTTTATTTCCCGCTCACAAAGATCCTGATCGGCATTAGCGCCCTCGCAGCGGGTTATGCGGCCGCCGGGTACTGGCTGGGTGAATTATTCAAACAAAGCGCCTTTACCAAAGAAATCAATGACCTGCTGGTCAGCGTGCTTTCCGCCCTGCTCGTCATCCTGATCTATGTATTCCTGTTCCGGCTTTATGAAAAAAGAAAGATCACGGAACTGTCCCTGAAAAACTTTGCGGCCACCATGGTAAAAGGATTGATCCTGGGAATCCTCCTGCAGTCCCTGACCATCCTTGTTATTTACCTGAACAAGGGCTACGAGGTTATAACTGTAAACAGCTTCTTCTTTATTCTCCCCGGACTGGCCATGGCTTTTTCATCCGCCATTTTTGAAGAGATCCTGATGCGGGGTGTACTGTTCCGGATCATGGAGGAAAAACTGGGCAGCTTTATCGCCCTCGTTCTCTCCGCTCTCATTTTCGGCTTCATGCATCTCGCCAATGAAAACAGTTCCACCACAGCCGCCATAGGATTGGCCATCCAGGCGGGCTTCCTGCTGGCTGCCGCCTATATCTATGCCCGTAATCTATGGTTTCCCATCGCCATTCATTTTGCCTGGAACTTTACGGAAACCGGGATTTTCGGGGCAAGGGTTTCCGGGAACACAATCGATAAAACCCTGATTACTTCCAATATCCGGGGCGCGGAATGGTTTACCGGGGGAGCATTCGGGCCCGAGGGATCCGTGCAGGCTACCCTGTTCTGTTTAGCGGCCGCCATCATTTTAACAGGACTGTGCCTTAAACAAAAAAAATGGATCAGCCCTTTTTGGAAAAGATAAGCGTTAAACTTCCGGTCTTTTCTGTATGGCTGGACATGAGACGCGGGGCCCGTTCAGGATCAATTCCCTGTAGCCCCGGTCTTTCTTAACATAGTTTTACCCCCTTTTTACTTGCATTCCGGCGGGTTTGTCCCGATCTTGTATTTGTTAATCCGTAAAGCCCGGCCCGGTAACTTCGACAGCCAGGGCTTATCAAATTCAACTTCACACCCATGAAAAGATTTATACCCCTTTATCTTTTTGCTGTTTTAATACTCAATTCCTGCGGCAGCAGCAAAAAATCCAGCAGCTCTTCCGGCCCGGTTACTGAAACAATGACGGGCACCGAAGGAATATCATTACCCAAGGCAGCCGATACCGCCCGCTCCTTAATGGAACTGCCCCAGACCCAGGATGGCGGCTTTGTCCTCGCCCCCGGCTTTTATGAAACCGAATTCAAAACCTATTGCCTCCAGCCCGGCACCCCCGATCCCCGGCCCGGTGATGCTTACCTGCAGGGCCCCGTTACAGGTAAACGAAAAGAGATCGTGGAAACCGTGCTGCTCAATTCACGCGAAAAAACAGAGATCCCGCAGCGGCATATCCAGCTACTGCTCTGGTCCGTGGTCAGCGGATCTGATTTTGATAAACTGTCCTACGAGGTAAAGTCAGACGCGACGAAACTACTGACCCCCGCCCAGGTCTTTCAGCTCAGAGGCGGAGTGCCCGGCCTGCTCAAGAATATTTCCCGTAACAGCGGGCTGGTGGGCGGCGATCTGCAGAAATTATTCGAGATCGGTTCCGCCTCCTATGAAACCTATGAAAATATCGCCGTACTCCGGGAACCATCGAGGGTAACCCGCAAGGGCGTGCAGTTTGATCAGTGGTACAAACAAAAAGAAAGTTATTATATCCGCTACTTCCCGGTCAGCTACCAGAAAGTGCGCATACAGATCTATGTGCCCGGCGGCCTGCTCGACAGCACGAACAAACGCAATGGCGAATACCTTGTTTTCGACCCCACCGGTCAGCAGGCCATCCCGGCCTATACCAATGCACAAAGGCTGGGCATCGGCGCCCCGGTAAAAGATATTTTGCGGGTGATCATCCGGGTGAATAAAAGACCGCAGGTCCCTGTTAAAACGCCAAAGAAAAAGAGCCCCACGAATCCCAAAAATCCCAAATTACCGGATTCAGAACCGGCTATATAAACCGGGATTCAGTAACTTTAAGATCGGAAGAGC
>JBBIGW010000261.1:0-2496 GCA_037447355.1 Bacteroidia bacterium
GGTGCTGATCCAGGTGCAGGATATTAATATGGAAGGCACAAAGTCGGAGGAGGCTGCTACTGGTCGCTGGTTACGGAAAACAGAACAACTCTCATTCTAAGAGTAAACCGTTTATAAAAAGGGCTGTGTCGTTTCCGGTACAGCCCTTCTCTTTTTATCCTTTTGTTTTTACGCCCTTCTCCGTTTTTTTGGCAGGGGGTGAGGGTTCCACTATTTCTTTTGGAATTTCTTCAATTATCACTTCTCCCATTTTTTCGCCTTCATCCGGAACTACTTTTAACGTTTCAGTTTGTTTCATTTTTCCCTGTTGCCCAACCATCGAGTTAATCATCTCGAATAACTGCAGCAACGCGTTCTTATCAGGATCCGTGAAGCGAAATTCCATCCGGCTGTTCAGGCTGCCGTTGGCAAATCCTCCTCCTGTCATGATCAGCTGGTCAAACAGGCGGAACGTTTCTTTTATCTTCAGCTCCTTGTTTCGCGCCGGTTTATCCGTACTCCCGGATTTGGTAAAGACACTATTTATGATTTCCCTGAAGTTGATGTTCATCCACATCGGGCTGCGCACACCGGCCGGAATCCAGGAAGGCAGGGGGCCGCTGCCGGGGTTATTGAGAAAGGCTTCCGCCATATCCGCCGAGAGGGAAATCACGCAAAGACTGTCATCAAAACGCAGGACCGGTTTTACTTTGCTCAATATTTTTTCTCCCTTTTCTGTTTTGCTGAGTGAATCAATCAGTCCGCCTGCGGATGCTTTCAGTTTGAGCAGGGCTGCTTTATCTTTTACCGGGATGGCAAAAAGAACACCGATATTTTCAAAAGGATTTTTCTTTTTTTCCGCATTTTGAACTTTAGCAGGCAGCTCCATTACGGCCAGCAGGGCCTTGCTCCCAAACGCGGCAGTCAGTTGTTTCAGGTCCACTTTCAGGTAACGGGTCAGGGTATCGATCAGCTCGCTCATGCCGCTCATCTGCTGAATGGCTTTTCCTTTTTCGGGGTTTATGGCGGTCATCATCAGGGCCAGTATTTTTCCTTCCGGCAGGCGTTTTGCCAGCCCGGCAGGAAGTTCTTCATCCGGGTACTGCTGGTGAATCGCTGCGATCTCCTTGCTGACATAACTCCGGTAACTGGCGGAAATCTTACCCGGTTCAAAATTTGTGATGCTGGTACGCTCCATCCCCGCAGCGGCCTGGATGCGGGAGAGGAAGCTGGTCAGGAAGGGGGGAAGCTTCTTTAACACCTCAGCTGTTCTTCCGGTACCGCTGTTCCAGGTTTTTATATCGCCGGGTTCATTCAGCAGGTTCGTAAAAGCAGGTGCATTGAACCGGGCATCTTCTGATTTTGGGGTGAGCAGGGCGAAACATTGCTCCCGGAGTTGCCTGTTTATCCGGGTGTTTAACTCTTCCAGTTTTACATTCATGTCCCGGGTGTCGGTGGTATCAGTGAAAATTTTGCTGAGTTCATCTTTCCTGCCCCCAATACCGGTGATAATAAATATTTCTTCATTCCAGGCCAGTGCCGGGCCGGCATTTTTGGAGCTGAGGATCCGGTTGGTGCCATAGGTCCTGACGGTGTCTGTTTCTTTCAGCAATTTGTTGACGGTGCTGCTAAAAACGGCTTCGTCGTTCAGTTTCCCGAATAATACCGGGACCGGTGAACCGTTTTCAACTGCCTGCATACAGAAAATAAAGCCGGCGGCAAAGTCCACCCCGGTGGAAGAAGGATTGCTGAAAAAGGCCTGCAGGTCGCCTTTGTCTTTTTTTAGCATTTCCCGGTACAGCCCGCTCTGGCGGAATGTTTCACCGGGGATCTTACTGACAATATCCAGCAGGTTAAAGCTGGTTACGCTGTTGCAGCGGGCGGGAAGATATTTTAACAGGGTGCTGTTCTGGGCATAACCAGCCGCTCCGCAAATGAGTACGGAAAGGGTGAGGATAAGGTGTTTGAGTTTCATGATCAGAAATTATGGTGTATTAAATCAGTAAATGAAACGGATAGCTGCCGGCCGGTAGCCAGCTCTTTAATATTACAGGTTTGCGATGCCAGTTCTTTTTCCCCAAGGATCACCGCAAACGGGATGTTCTTTTTTTCGGCGTATTTGAATTGCTTATCGAATTTGGCAGCTTCATGATACAGCTCCCCCCGTATACCCCGCTGTCTTAATTGCTGCAGCAGTTCAAAGGATTTTTGGCTTTCCGCGTCCCCCAGGTTGAAGAATAATACCCGGGTGCCCACATGCACATCAGCCGGGAAAAGACGCAGTTCTTCCAGTACATCATAAATACGGTCCACGCCAAAGGAAATGCCAACCCCCGGAATACCAGGTACGCCGAATAAACCGGTCAGGTCATCATACCGGCCGCCGCCGCCGATACTGCCCATTTTAACTTCGGCAGGGGCTTTGGCTTCGAAGATGATGCCGGTATAGTAGTTGAGGCCGCGGGCGAGGGTAGGGTCAATAACAAGATGTATTTGGCCGGATGCCAGTTGTGAGCT
>JBBIGW010000262.1:0-2445 GCA_037447355.1 Bacteroidia bacterium
GCAGAACCCCACATCTCCTTTACCCGCGGTGGCATGGATATCAATGCCCAGGCGCCCGGTGGAGGACTTGCCTTCGAGGAAGGGCACATGGGCATGGGTTTCGGTATATTCCTCCGTAACGCCGAGGTAGAAAATATGCGGGTACAGGACGATCCCGTCATCGGGAATTTCGAAATAATCGATCTCGTTGTGTTTTTTGGCATCGATCATGTGTTCTTTATAAGTGGCCAGGGTTTTGCCCAGGTGTACATCATAGGAATTACTGCCCAGGCAATCCCGGTCATAGGGCCTGATCTGTATCGTTCCTTTCTCCATTTCCTCCAGGATGCGGGTATCAGAAAGTATCATTTATCTTCGGTTTTTATTCGGAAAGCAAAGTAAACAGGAATAGCACAGGAATGCCGGTTTTTTTTCAACAACAAATCAACGAAAACACCCGTCTGGGTGTCTGGAAGATTGAGGAGACAGAAGCCTTTTTTAAAGGGAACGTGCCCGTGCACCGGGATGTAACGCATCCCAAAAAACGGCTGCAGCACCTGGCGGGCCGGTTTTTGCTTCAATATTTATTTCCTGATTTTCCCTATGAACTGATTAAGATCGCGGATACCCGGAAACCTTTCCTGCCGGATGAACGCTATCATTTTTCCATCTCCCATTGCGGGGATTATGCGGCCGCCCTGGTCAGCCGCGACAGCCGGGTGGGAGTGGATGTGGAAATGGTAACAGATAAGATCATTTCCATAAAGGATAAATTTCTTTCCCCCGAAGAGCAATCCCTTTTTATCAGCGATCCATCCGCGCCGGATCCCCGGCTGCTCACCCTGCTCTGGTCTGCCAAGGAAGCCGTTTTTAAATGGTATGGGGAAGGACATGTAGATTTCAAAAAACATATCCGGCTGGTTGAGCCGGATAAAAAGTATACGCAGATCGGCTGCCTCTTTGTTAAAGCAAACAAAAAAATCAGTATCAACTACCATTTCTTCGGGAATATTGTACTGAGTTATACCCTGCAATAATCTCCTGAATTATCTTTACAGCGATCTTAAACCATAAACTTATTTATGAAAAAAAATGTAGCATTTATTACGTTCCTTATTGTATTCTTTGCAGCCTGCAGCCCGAAAATTTATACATCATCCCAGTTTGATGCCGCACTGGCCAAACATAAAACCGTGGCCATTCTTCCGGCCGATGTAATCACCAAACTCCGCCCCAATGAAGCGAAAAGGGTAACCCCTGAGCAACTGGACGACATGAATGAAAAAACAGGGTTGGCCATCCAGGACAAGATGTACAGCTGGTTCCTCCGCCGTTCAAATGAATATAGTTACACCGTAACCTTCCAGGATATCACAAGGACCAATGCATTGCTGAAGCAAGCCGGGATTGCGTATAAAGATCTCGTTTCAAAAGACCGTACCGAACTGGCCAAACTGCTGGGAGTGGATGCAGTGCTGCAAAACCGGTCCAGTATGGACAAACCCATGAGTGAGGGAGCCGCAGTAGCGCTGGGTGTGGTTTTCGGCGTGTGGGGCAACACCAACCATGTAGAGACTACAATTAATATCCACGATGGGGCAAGCGGAGATTTGCTCTGGAAATATGATTATCTGGCATCCGGTTCAGTGGGTTCTTCTGCTGACAGGCTGGTGAATGCCCTGATGCGGAATGCATCCAGGAAATTCCCTTATAGCGCAAAATTGTAAGAAAGCCGGGAAGGACGATGGACGGGATGTTAGGCATACTCAATTGTACACTGTTTTTTTCAGCATGCGGCTGTTTTTACCGGCTTCCCGTTTTTACTCCTGCCCGGACTGATTAATCCAATACCAAATCATCATTCCCGTCACCCAGTAAATTCAGGTCCACTTCGGTACCGGAAATTCCTTCGATAGAACCGCGGATATGAGCGGAACTGAGCAATACTTTTTCAAGTTGTTTTTCCCTGGCTTTCCAGAGTTTTTCCATGGCATCCCGTTCTTTCTGGATGGAAAGTTTCATGCTCATGAATCCTTCGCGGATGGCCTGCCACTGGTCCGCAAATTCCCGGCTGGTGAGGTAATCGTAGAGCAGGTGCATTTTATCGCCCCGGTTTTCCTGGCTCCGAACGGCGTTGGACATTCTGATGATCCCGTCTCTCAGCATATACACCACGGGTTTTACTTCGGCAAAACTGCAGATCCAGACGCCCTCTTTTTCTCCAAAGCGATCCATGTCTTTGGGAAGGGCCTGGGTTACGATCACGGCCACATCCGCCCCCTGTTTGCGCAGGTCGGCCTTTAGTTTTTCGATCCAGTCGGTTTCAAAACTCTTGGTCCGTTTGCTTTCAAAGATGATTTTTCCGCATTCCTGCCCGAACGGGTTACGTACGGTCTGAATGCAATCGGCGCCGCGGACGCCTTTGCCGACTTCGGACACGATATCAAAAGGGAAAGCGGCGCGGAG
>JBBIGW010000263.1:0-2377 GCA_037447355.1 Bacteroidia bacterium
TAATACTGTCCAGCATTTCTGCCAGGCGTTCAGGGGTCACCTGTTGTTTGGCATCGCTCCAGGCGCTGTCCGGATCAATATGACTTTCGATCATCAGCCCGTCATAATCCAGGTCGATCGCTTTTTGCATTACTTCCAGCAGGATATCCCTTCTTCCGCAGATGTGTGAAGGATCATTGATCAGGGGCATACCCGGGTGTTTCAGTTTCATATCAATGGCCAGGTGCCACATGGGGGCATTCCGGTATTCCGTATTTCCATAAGAACTAAAACCCCGGTGAATCAAACCAATCTGTTTTACACCGGCACGGGCCACCCTTTCCACTGCCCCGCTCCATAATTCCAGGTCGGGGTTGATGGGGTTCTTGATCAGAACCGGCACATCCACGCCGCGCAAGGCATCGGCCACTTCCTGCACACTGAAGGGATTCACCGTGGTACGGGCACCGATCCATAATACATCTACATCAAAGGTCAGCGCATCCTGTACCTGTTTGCCGGTGGCCACTTCCACGGTTGTAGGTAAGCCGGTCAGTTTTTTGGCCTGTTGCAGCCAGGGCAATCCCCTGGCGCCCACTCCCTCAAACATCCCGGGTTTGGTACGGGGCTTCCAGATACCGGCCCGGAGCATATCCACCTTCCCGGTAGCCGCGAGCCGCTGCGCGGTGGCTAATACCTGTTCTTCAGTTTCGGCACTGCAGGGCCCGCTGATGATCAGGGGTCTTTTATGCCAGGCTGCCTGTACGGCGGCATTACTTGTCTGTTCTGTTGTTTGCATTGTACAAATTTAGTGCTCCCGGCCCCTACTGGGGATTTTGGAAGCGGTTTATTTATCAGATTGTTCTTTTCCCGAATTAACGCCGGTTCATCCACCCGGTTTACTTAATAATTCTCCGGATCTTATTGGCTTCCTCTATCAGCCCTTTCAATACATCAGATTTATCATCCCGGATACTGTCCCTGAACTTTTTGAGCTGTTCAATATGTTCATTTAACACATCCAGTACATTCTCCTTATTCTGCAGGAAAATAGGGACCCACATCGCAGGATTACTTTTTGCCAGTCGCACCGTACTTTCAAAACCTGCAGAAGCCAGTTCAAAAATGGCATTCTCCTCTTTTTCCTTTTCCAGCACCGTATTGGCAAGAGCAAATGAAGTGATATGGGAGATATGGCTGACATAGGCCGCATGCAGGTCATGCGCAACGGCTTCCATTTCGAGCTGCCGCATCCCGATCTTTTCAAACATATGCCTGACCCATTCCAGTGCATCCGTATCCGTCTGATCTGTATTACAAAGGATCACCGCTTTGTTTTCATAAGCACCTCTTACAGCCGCTGCAGGTCCGCTGTATTCCGTACCCCACATCGGGTGAGTGGCCACAAACCGTCCTCTTTTCGGATGGTCCTTTATCGCTGCCACGAGTTGCGATTTGGTAGAACCCAGGTCCAGTACGATCTGCCGATCCACCCGGTCCAGTACCGCTGGCAGTATGGACAGCATGGCATCCACGGGAATGGCTAATACGATCACATCCGCCAGTTCAACAGCCTGCTCAAGGGGAAGGATCTCATCCACCAGTTCCAGTTCCAGGGCCTGCACCGCATGCTCCGGATCCGCCTCCACCCCGATCAGCCGGGATGATAATTTTTTTTCGTGCAACTGAATGGCCAGTGAACCGCCAATCAGCCCCACCCCCACAACGGCAATTTTTTTACGCTCCTTCATAGGATTTCCCTTTTGATTTTTGAATTCTTTTTATCGCTTCTTCCAGTTTTTCCACCGTTGCACACAAGCTCACCCGTACATACTTGTTCCCGGCATTGCCGAATATTCCCCCTGGGGTAATAAATACACCCGCCTGGTATAATACTTCATCGCTCACCGCATAGCCGTCCGCATAGCCTTCGGGTATAAGTGCCCAGACAAATAAGCCCGCTTGTTTCCGGGAAAATGAGCAGCCCAGCAGGTCCAGTAGTTCAACTACTTTTTCTCTCCGTTCCCGGTACACGGCATTCACTTCATCCTGCCATTCCTTACCGAGCGCCAGGGCCCGGGCCGCTGCCAGTTGTACCGGGAGGAACATCCCGCTGTCCATATTGCTTTTAAACCGCAGCACTTCTTCGATCCGTTCTTTGGCCCCGCATAACATCCCGACCCGCCAGCCGGCCATATTATGCGATTTACTCAGTGAGTTCAGTTCGATCACCCATTCCCGGGCGCCTTCCGTGCTCAACAAGCTCTCCGGATGTTCATTCAGGATAAATGAATAAGGGTTGTCATGCACGATCAGTATTTTATGTTTCCGGCCAAAGGCGACCAGTTTTTCAAATAATTCCGATGAAGGCAGTTGGCCGGTGGGCATCTGCGGATAA
>JBBIGW010000264.1:0-2368 GCA_037447355.1 Bacteroidia bacterium
CGGTTACCTCTTCCGGGCGTTCATCCACCAGTACCACCATCAGGTAACACTCGGGGTGATTCGCCGCAATGGCATTGGCCACAGCTTTCAGCAACATGGTCTTACCGGTTTTCGGTTGTGCCACGATCAGTCCGCGTTGTCCCTTGCCGATCGGGGTAAAGAGATCCATGATACGGGTGGAATAATCAGAAGCCGTGGTGAAAAGGTTGAGTTTTTCGAAAGGGAATAAGGGCGTGAGGTAATCAAACGGTACACGGTCACGCACTTCTTCGGGGCTCTTCCCGTTGATGGTATCCACTTTTAATAAGGCAAAGTATTTCTCCCCTTCCTTCGGCGGACGAACAGCACCGTGTACGGTGTCGCCGGTCTTTAAACCGAATAATTTGATCTGCGAGGGAGAAACATATACATCATCCGGGGAGGACAAATAGTTATAGTCAGAGGAACGAAGGAAACCATAGCCATCGGGCATCATTTCCAGTACGCCTTCACCGAGGATCACCCCGTCAAACTCCACATTGAACTGTTGTTCCCGGCGGGGAGGATAAAATTTATTGCTGGCGGCATTGGCTTCCCCGGCCTGCTGGCTGGCTTCATTCAGGATCGCCTGCGCCAGTTGTTCGGTTTTATGGTCAACTTCCGTTTCCGCGCTAACCGCGGCTTCTTCCGCAATGGTTTCTTCAACCACGGGTTTTTCATCGGTTTTTTTGCGGCCTTTTTTAACGGGGGCTTCTTTTTTTATGGGCATATTGGGTTTTTTAGGGGCGGGTTTTTCTTCTCCGCCGCTCTCCACTACCGCTTCTTCACTGCCGCCGGTGCTGGTACTTGTTTTGACAATCCGTTTGCGTTTGCCATCCTCAGCAGGTTTGGCTCCTTTAGCGCCGGCAATCGCCTGGCCGTCAAGAATTTTATAAACAAGGTCCTGTTTACTCAGTTTTTTGGCATTAGGGATTTTCAACTGGTCAGCAATGTCCAGCAGTTCAGGAACGAGCATGTCGTTCAGTTGGAGAATATCATACATATTAAAAACTTGAGGTTAGTCACAACTCGCGGTCACCAATCTTGGAATCTGAAAAATTTGAGTTTATGTTGAATGAAACAGGCAGGTAAATGATGAGCCAATTGCCTTGGGAGCTAAACTTATCGGCCTCTTTCCGCTGCAAGTATACAGCTAATTCGGGGAAAATCAAAAATTTTTGGGTTCGGCGGGCTGATCCCGGGCATCGGAATCAACCCCGGCAGTCAGCAGAAAAACAAGGGATTAGGGTAAAAAACCGAATTAGCCGAATCGCTGCTGAATGCTGCTTTCCATGTTTTACCTTTGCCCCTCGCAAAACAGCAAATATGTTCAACAAACGAATTAAGATCAAAGCGCTGCTGGCAGCCGAACCGGCCGGCCAGGAAGTAACCGTGATGGGATGGGTGCGGACCTTTCGCAACAACCAGTTTATTGCATTGAATGACGGCAGTACCAATCATAATTTACAGGTGGTGGTCGCACTGGGAAGTTTTCCGGATGAATTGCTGAAACGGATTACCACATCCGCTTCCCTCAAAGTGACCGGTACGGTGGTACCTTCATTGGGGAAAGGTCAGAAAATGGATTTGAATGCAGCTACGATTGAAGTGCTCGGCGACAGTGATGCAGAGATGTACCCGCTTCAGCCCAAGAAACACAGCCTGGAGTTTTTAAGGGAAAAAGCGCACCTGCGTTTCCGTACCAACACATTCGGATCCGTTTTTCGTGTACGTCATGCGCTGGCTTTTGCCATACACCAATTCTTTAATGAAAAGGGCTTTGTGTATATGCACACCCCCATCATCACGGCCAGTGATGCGGAAGGCGCCGGGGAAATGTTTCGGGTAACCACCCTGCCGGTTGATGGTACGGCCCCGAAGAATGAAGAGGGTACGGTCAATTTTAAAGAAGATTTCTTTGGGCGCAGCACCAACCTTACCGTAAGCGGACAACTGGAAGGGGAACTTGGGGCCACTGCATTTGGAGATATCTATACGTTTGGTCCCACCTTCCGTGCGGAGAACAGCAATACCACCCGTCACCTGGCGGAATTCTGGATGATCGAACCGGAAATGGCGTTTTATGACCTCGAGGATAATATGAACCTGGCGGAAGAATTCATCAAGTACATCATCCGGTATGCCATGGAGCATAACCGGGAGGACCTTGAATTCCTGGCCACGCGGCTGGCGGAGGAAGAAAAGCAATTGCCACAGGACAAGCGCAGTGAAATGGGGCTGATTGAAAAGCTGGACTTTGTGCTGAACAACGATTTTGAACGCCTGACCTATACCGATGCGATCGATATTCTCCGCGAGAGTAATCACAATAAGAAAAAGAAATTTCAGT
>JBBIGW010000265.1:0-2269 GCA_037447355.1 Bacteroidia bacterium
TCTATATCGGTAACTACGAGGAAGACCGCGGGTCGAAAGACTGGTGGTGGATTGCGGTAGCTATTATCGCGGGAGCCTTTGCGTATAAGATGGTGAAAAGGAAGTGAATGGTGAACCTGCCTGCCGGCAGGCAGGTGGTGAATGGGGTCTTCTGTGAAAATTGCGTGCCTGCCTGTCCGGCAGGATTAATTAACCGTAAACCCCGTTCTTGTAATAAGAAGTCTCATAGAAGGCCCCGACACCTGACAACCGACAACTGACACCTGACAACCGACAACTGAACAAAAGCAAGCCTGATTTTATTTTCCCCTTTGATTTCATAAAAAAAGGGCCGCCCGTTTCCGGCAGCCCTGGTTTTTCATAAGTTCAACTATTATTGGTGTAAGGTAATCAGGGGTGCATGAGTATCCTCCCGGTTCACTACCACGATATTGGTAATCGTTGTATCACCGTATCCATGCTGTCCGTCGATCAGCAAGGAATAAGTACCGGCATTCAGTCCCACAATCTTGTATTCCCCGTTATCATGGTCCGGAATGGCCGTTGCCGTATCAGTGCCAATCACCGCCTTCACAATAGCATCGGCTGCCAAAGGCAATACTTTTCCTTCAATGCTGCCTGAATGACTTCGGGTGAATATTTTGATATGTGATTTCAGGCGGAAACCATTGTTGTTTCCGGAACCGCTATTATCCACCTGGATGGAATTACCCGCATCAAAATCGATCCAGAACAATACCTGGCCCGTATTGGTGATTTCAAAATTGCTGGCATCCAGGTTGGCGATCACTTCGCGGTCTTCGTCTTTTACCCGCAGCGGAAAGCTTTGCCCGTTCTCCATTACACTGTTTTGCGTACCTACTATTAATTTCACTTTTTTCACCCTTGCGTTGGGAAGGGTACCGGTACCGAATAAAGTATCCAACCCGTTGCGGAAACGCAGGATATTGTAAACACCCGGGTGAATGGCCAGTGATACCCAGCCATCATTGGGCAGACTGTCATCCTCCAGTTTTACCTGCAGTCCCCGGATGTCAATAAACACACTGTCAAAAACGGGTGTCTGGTGATCGGTCAGGTAGATCGTAACCGCGTGGGGTTTGTCCGGATTACCGGCAATATTTCCTGATAACTCTTTCTGACAGGACCAGAGCAGCAGGGATGTTAATACCAGTGCAAACCCGGCAATGAGAAACTTGTTTTTCATGGTTGTATTTTTTAGTTTTTAGAAAAGGTTAAAAATTCATTGCTGACCGTATTATCATCCCCGAGGCGGACTTCCGTAGCGGATTTGGAAAGGATCTTCCAGTCATTTGTCAGTTCACCGAGAATATTGGCCGGATCATTTTTTACACCCAGATCAATAATAAATTTATTCGAACTGCTGTTGATGCTCCAGGTACCATTCCGCGTACTGCCGTTCCGGGAAGCAGCCAGGGTACCATTTTCATTAAACAAAAATGTATAGCCGGAATAATTACCCGTTTCATCATTCCCGCTGTCGGAAAAAAGACTAACCCTCCAGTTGCCCGAGGTGACCACCTGGGGGACATTGCTGTCAGTATTACCCTGGGGATCACAGGAATACAATGAAAGGATCAGTACGGTCAGCAGGGAGAAGACTATCTTTTTCATTTTTTTATTTTTTTATTATTTTATTATTTTATTTTTTTATTTTTTGTTTGGGGAGAACAGCCCCGTGGAATAGTCACCGCCGGAAACAGGGTTGTAACCAATTTCCATAAAAAAACCCCTCCGGGAGGGGCCTTACTATTGACAGTATTGTATTAGTGCCAGCTGAGTATCCTCACCTGGCGGATCAGCCCGGCCGATACTTTACTGTTATAAAGATGTTGCGGGTCGTCCCCGATCTTTTTCAATAACCCGAGAGCGGATTTATAATCCCTGGCAGCTATATAACTAAGCGCCAGGTAATATTCAGCTTCATCCAGGAAACCGGTGGTTTGTGCTTCCTTATTAAGGCTGATGACCTGGTTAAAGGAAGTGATCGCTTTGGCATTGTCCTTCAATTCGAGAGCGGCTGCCCCGTTCAGGAATTCGGTTTTAACGCCGGGCGCTGTCCCCGCATCGTGCAGGCGTATCACTTCTGCATAATTTTTATCCCTGAATGCCTTCTCAACATCAGACTCATTCACGGCACTTCTTACGGTGGCCAGTTCAAAAGACTGGTAATGGGCACTGAATACTTTATCGGGAGTAAGCGTGAAAAACTGGTAGGCGAAAAAACCTCCCACTATTAACAGGATGC
>JBBIGW010000266.1:0-2267 GCA_037447355.1 Bacteroidia bacterium
AAGAATGAGGTTCCCGATGATGAATACGAGATCGCAAGAAAAAATACCAGTGCTGCCAAACGACGGATCCTGATGCGCACCACGCCCGGGGATGGCGGGGAAGCCACCCGCATACAACTGAACCGGGTAGCCACCCGTGCCACTTACCAGGGACAAACCCCGCCGCAAAATATCTTCAATCCTGCCGCCTGGGCCGATTTTATACAGGCCTGGAAACGGGGGGACTTTAAGAATAAAAACTAAGGCCCTGCCTCATTGTGGAAATTTTGGTTGTTTGTTCTTACTTATTCAAACCAGTTCCTATTTTTTCCAGCAGCCTTATTACTGGTAACAACTGCCGCGTCTTGTTAATGAAGGGCGGTTCGCCATCCTTAGTGTACGGCCCCATATCCGGCTAACAACTGTTCGGGATATGCTTCTTATCCCTATTTTTGTTCAGTATTTATAAATCAAAAATCACCCCGGCGGAGTGCCCAACGCTCCATCAGGGACAAAGGAAAATTTCAATATTTATGAGCTTCCAGGGGGACATTTCCGTTATCGGCGCCGGTACCATGGGTAACGGTATCGCCCATGTATTTGCACAGTATGGATTCCGGGTAACCCTGATCGATATATCGCAGGAGCAACTGGATAAAGCCATTGCCACTATTGGCAGGAACCTCGACCGGATGGTTACCAAAGAAGTGATCAGTAAAGAAAAGAAAGAGGAAACGCTGAAGCATATTAAGACGTCCACTTCTATAGCTGAAGGAGTAAAAAAGGCCGGGCTGGTAGTGGAAGCGGCTACGGAGAACACCGACCTGAAACTGAAGATCTTTCAGCAGGCAGATGCGGCGGCGCCGGCGGATTGCATCCTTGCCAGCAATACCTCCTCCATTTCCATTACCAAAATAGCTGCAGTCACGAAAAGACCGCAACGGGTGATCGGAATGCATTTCATGAATCCTGTTCCGGTCATGAAACTGGTTGAGATCATTACCAACCCCGCCACCACGAAGGAAGTAACGGATACGATTGTATCCCTGAGCAAGACCCTGGGAAAGGTTCCCTGCGTGGTGAATGATTTCCCGGGCTTTATTGCCAACCGCATCCTGATGCCCATGATCAATGAGGCCATCTACAGCCTCCACGAAGGCGTGGCCGGTGTAACCGAAATTGACACCATCATGAAACTGGGTATGGCCCACCCGATGGGACCATTGCAATTAGCCGACCTGATCGGCCTGGATGTCTGTCTGTCGATCATTAATGTATTATATGAAGGTTTCAGAAATCCAAAATATAAACCTTGTCCCCTCCTGGAAGAAATGGTGAGAGAAGGAAAACTCGGGGTAAAAACCGGCGAAGGTTTTTATGTGTACACTGCGGGAAGTAAGGAGTTGGTGGTGAGCGGGAGGTTTAAATAAAAGGCAGGATCAGCATGTTATTTTTCTAGTTGGACTGGTCGCCTTGAGCGGCCTGACCCAGCAGGGAAAGTTCCACCCCTCTCAGTTCCTTCAGCCGGAACAGCACTTCATTCAGCCGGTTCTTTGGTATGCCGGCATCAATGCTGCAAAAAAGCTGCATTTCCTGCCGGAGTATGGTACAGTCAAATTGCTTGACGACCCGCATTACTTCATTCATCCGGGTGTAATCAAACTGGATATGATAATGGAGTTGTACCGGTTTTACCAGGACAGGTGTAACCTGCAGGGCAAGGGCCGCGGATGATTTATAGGCATTGATCAGCCCGGGTACGCCAAGCAATGTGCCGCCGAAATAACGGACCACTACAATGAGGATATTCGTGAGTTTGCGGCTGTCGATCTGTCCCAGTATGGGCTTACCGGCCGTACCGGAAGGCTCCCCGTCATCACTGACCCGGAAGCTGTTTCCATCCAGTCCCAGCCGGTAGGCAAAACAATGGTGCACCGCTTTCGGGTGTTCCTTCTTCAACGCTGCGAGCTTCTCCCTGAATTCATTTACATCTTTCAGGGGATAGATATACGCGATAAACCGGCTGCCCCGGTCCCGGAATTCCGCCTGGCCCGTTTTTTCAATCGTATTGTAATAAAAGGATTCCGATGCAGGTTCAGACACGTGCCGGTTTTTTAATCAGTAAATAATAAAGCTGGATAAACGTGATCACCGCATTGGGAATGATCAACGGCCAGTTGATATCCAGCAGGTACCCATAAATTACAAACATGACCGCCCCAATCATATTGATCAGCCGTAAGGTCCGGATATCAGAACTCACGAGAAAACTGGTAACCACCAGCCCC
>JBBIGW010000267.1:0-2256 GCA_037447355.1 Bacteroidia bacterium
CATCAGGGTATTGGCGGGATCCTCATCTTCCGGGTTATTACTTTTCGTAAAAGATGCCAGGAAATGATCGAGGGTATTGAAGCCCGCAGACATTTTGATAAACTTGCGGTATTTATCAAAATTCAGCAGCATCAACAGGGAATCCCCCTTGTTGCTGATCCGGCTCATCATCAGGGGATAAACCCCTTTTACAAAGCTGGAGGTATAAATAGATCCGTCAGACAATACCGCGAGGTAATAGAGTTCCTGGGCATTGAGGGGCTGGATACTCCTGAAACGGATATCCGGGTTCCGTTCGGTATGGAGCCCGTTGATCACATTGATAAAATCGGCCCGGGCCCTGTCTTCCAGTTTCTGGGTAAGCGCCCTGAATTCAAAAGCCGTGTCCTTATTGATCGCCCTTGCCACATAATCCATCTGCGTTTTCACCAGCAGTTTGTAATAAAGCAGGGAATCATCTTTCGCCGCGTCAATATCCCGGAGGGTCATCCGTCCATTTACAATATTATCCAGGAAGGGGAAATACTGCTGGCCGCTCCGGCTCTGGGCCATGGTCGCGATCGTTTTAATAAAAATATCATCATTGATATTGCGGATGATGGCCCCGAACTTATTGGACGCCGCCGCATAATCGTATAACTGCCGGGGAAATTTTTTGGCAATGGCCCGCACCATACTGTCGGCAAAAGGCACATCCGGGTACTGCTGCAGGATCGGGAAGATCCGGTCCGGGTGCAGGTTACAGAGTTTCAGCACCAGCCGGTTCCGGGCAGGCTGGTAACCCGGGTTCTTTTCAAAAATATAGGCGCTGATCACATTGGTGCCTGCATCATAGGGCAGGTCATAAATGATCTGCTCGATCGACTCCCCGTTGCGTTCGGCCTGCATACAGGCTTCGTAGGCATCAATGATCAGGGAGAGGTTGACCGGGTTGATATGACGGTCACCGGTCTGTTTCCAGTTTTGCCGGAAATATTTCAGGAGGTTCTCCAGTCCGGAAAGATAAAAGACCTTGAGCCGGTGATCCAGGATCGTATCCTTTTCTATCCGGTATTGCAGCCAGTCTGTTTTCCGGACCAGGGACCGGGTAAGCAGCTGGTTGATCTCCTCTTTATCGCTGGGGGTAAACTGGTTATCGGGGAGACCATCCGATGAAAGGATCAGTTTTTGCTCCGCATCAATCAGGTCATGCCTTCTTTCCCGGCTGAATTCGGGTTTATAACCGGCCGGTATCATCAGCGTATCGAAGCCCGTAAGGCTTTGTGCTTCCGACACAGCGAAAGCAGCCAGCAAAAAGGATAAAATAAGGTATCTGGTGAATGCTATCATAAGGATCGAACCGTAAAGTTACTAAGCCCTGCGGAAAGATTCATTGCTGTTTTATAAGGGTAAGAGACGGAACCATTGCAGAAATAGCGGGTTTTAAACTGTTAAAACCGGATCAGCGGACATTTTTCGGGGGTTGAGATGGTATTAAGTTATCATTAAGTCTGTGTAAACGGGAGTCACTAATTTTCCGGGCAAACCAATTTACCTTTAGGTTTGCGCAAATATTAGATTCATGGAACCCAACGCCCGGAAAGTACTGATCGCTGATGATGAACCGGATATCCTGGAAATCCTGAAATACAACCTTTCCAATGAGGGATACGAGGTGGTTACGGCCAAAGACGGTGATGAAGCCCTGGAAAAAGCCCGGCGCCATCAGCCGGACCTGGTGGTACTGGATGTGATGATGCCCAAAAAGACCGGGGTGGAAGTCTGCCAGTTGCTCCGGGCACAACCGGCTTTCAAAGAAACCCTGATCATCTTCCTCACTGCTGTAAGTGATGAAGGCACCCAGATCAAGGGCCTGGAAACAGGTGCCGACGATTATGTCAGCAAACCCATCAGCCCCAAAGTATTCCTGAGCCGGGTGAATGCCTTGTTCCGCCGGCTGAACAAAACCGAAAACCGGGTGCTGACCATTGAACAGATGACCATCGATCCCGAACGGTTTATTATAAAAGTGGGAGACCAGGAGATCATCCTTGCAAAAAAAGAATTTGAACTGCTCTATTTACTGGCCCTGAAACCGGGCCGTGTTTTCCTGCGCAACGAGATCCTGAACCAGGTTTGGGGCAATGAAGTGATCGTCGGCGACCGGACCATTGATGTCCATATCCGTAAGATCCGCCAGAAACTGGGTGTGGATTGTATAACGACCGTGAAGGGGGTGGGGTATAAGTTTGAGTTGTAGGGAGTGGGGCCTTCAAT
>JBBIGW010000268.1:0-2009 GCA_037447355.1 Bacteroidia bacterium
GGCCCGCATATCTTTATGCAGCGGCGCTTCCAGTTCAACCGGGTGGCCATCCATATCCCGGAATGACAACTGAAAGGCATGCAGGGCCAGTCTCCCGAGAATGGGGCGTTCTTCTTCTTCGCTTTTAGAAAGTTTGAATTTTGATTTTAAGGAAGATACCAGCACCGGTTTGCCATCTCCATACAGCGGATCGCAAACAACCGGGTGTCCCAGGTCCTTCATATGTACGCGGATCTGGTGGGTGCGACCGGTGTGGATCCGGAATTGCAGCAGCGAGTATATCCCGAAATCTTCCAGCACTTCGTAATCGGTCAGCGCTTCCTTTCCTTTCCGGTGAACGATCATGGTGCCGTTCAGGGCGGGATGCTCGGCGATCGGGGCATCTATACTTCCTTTGGGAAGGGAGGGAGAGCCGATCACCAGTCCCTGGTAGATCTTTTGGGTCTGCCGGTCTTCAAACTGTTTCGATAAATGTTTATGGGCCGCTTCATTCTTTGCGAAAATGATCAGGCCGCTTGTGTCTTTATCGATGCGGTGTACGGTGAAGATATCCCCGTATTTATCTTTCAACAGGGATTTTAAGGAAACCTCCTTTCCTAACCTGTCAGGAATGGACAACAGGCCGGAGGGCTTGTTAACAGCCACCCAGTTTTCATTTTCCGCAATGATCCAGTCTTTCAGTTGCATGGTCAGTAATCAGGCTGATGATAAAAAGATGGGAGCTATTTTCCTTTGCCAAAATGTTTCAGGTCCCGGACTTCTTTCTCCGTGAGGAAACGCCATTTGCCCCGGTCCACATTTTTCTTGGTGAGCCCGGCAAAGACCACCCGGTCCAGGCCCCTGACATCATACCCGAGTGATTCAAAAATGCGACGCACGATCCGGTTGCGGCCGCTGTGGATCTCCACGCCGATCTGCGTTTTATCCTTCGAATCGGCGTAGGCCAGTACATCCACGTTGGCGGGTCCATCCTCAAGGGTGACCCCTTTCAGGATCTGTTCAAAATCTTTTTTATCCAGGGGTTTGTTGAGTGTCACATGGTACACTTTCTTTACTTCATTGCTCGGGTGGGTCAGTTGCTGGGCCAGTTCGCCATCATTGGTCAGGACCAGCACCCCGGAGGTATTCCGGTCCAGCCGTCCAACGGGATACACCCGTTCGGAAGTGGCGCGGCCGATAATATCGAGCACCGTCTTTCTTCCCTGCGGATCATCCGTGGTAGTGATATAGTCCTTTGGTTTGTTGAGCAGGATATAGACCAGGTTTTTGGCCAGGAATATTTTTTTCCCGTTCACCCGCACTTCGTCTTTTGCGGAAACTTTAAAACCGGGTTCAATGACCGTCTCATTATTGACTTTCACCAGCCCCTGTCTTACCAGTTCGGCAGCTTCCCGGCGTGCAGCCAGGCCGGCATGGGCAATGAATTTATTCAGGGGCATCCGTTCCCCGGTATCCGGGCGGTTATGTGATACCGGCGCCGGGGCCTGGCCTTTCATCCCTGTTTGCTGGTTTGCTGTTCCGGTAAAGCGTGATCTGGCCTCGGCCTTCTTTTGATCAAAAAAGGCGGCCCGTTCTTTTTTTTCTTTCCGTTTTTCCTGTTTGAATTGTTCCTTGATCGCGGCGTTGCTTTTCTTCTTCGCGAACTTTCCGAAATTGTTTCCGGGCTTTTTCATTGTGCGGGGGTTTGCTGTTTTACAACAGGAGTGAGGGGCGAAGATAGGGTTTAAATTATAAAGTCAGTAGTTGGTAGTCGTTAGTCAGTAGTCGGAAGCCTGTAGACGGAAGTCAGCCTGCCTGCCGGCCCGCTTCGCCTCGAGGCGAGCGAGTAGACAGGTAGTCGGTAGTCATCGTCAATGGGCAGTAGTTTTCATAGAAGCATGTTCAGGAGCATTTCTTTATATGAGAAAAAGGCTGCCTCTTTTGCGGAGACAGCCTTCCAGTTTATATTGCATCATCAAAGGGTTTGCTTTTCAGCAGGGGGAGGTGGCGGCGGACCTTCATGCTGCCAG
>JBBIGW010000269.1:0-1990 GCA_037447355.1 Bacteroidia bacterium
ATTTCTACAATGCCGGCTCCCGCACCCGGGGACAAGCTGAATTTAAAGCCAAATGGGGCAATCGTCCCAATGCAGATAACTGGAGACGCAGTGCCGCCCTGCTGAATAGCCGGATGAACGTACAGGGCGATCCTTCCGGAGGAGATGCCCCCGGCTCCGGTGATGCAGTTGCGAATAACGGCACCAGTTTTGAGGACCTGTACGGCCGTCTTCCGCTGACCGAAGCGCAACGGCAGCAATCGGATGATTCCATTCAATCCGCGCTGTTTGCGCTGGGCAAAGCCTATATACAGGGTATCGAAGACTGCAGTGCCGGCACTAGTACCCTGGAGCTGCTGCGCAGCCGGTTCCCGGCCTTTATGCCGATGGATGAGTTGCTGTTTAACTTATACTATTGTTACCATAAAAACGGGGAAACAGATAAAGCCGCCGCCATTAAAAAATTAATGGGTGAACAATTTGCGGCCAGTAACCTCACTACCATTGTAACGACAGGTAAAAATCCGGCGGATGCCGCAGGGAATCACTCGGCCACCCAAGCCTATGAAAAGATCTATGATCTTTTTATTGAAGGAAATTTTACCGAAGCCCTCGCTCAAAAGAAAATAGCCGACAGTCTTTACGGTGATAATTTCTGGACGCCGCAATTACTTTATATTGAAGCCGTATATTTTATTAAGCAACGGGAGGATGACAACGCGAAGAATAACCTGAACCTGATCATCGATAAATTTTCCAAAACACCGCTTGCAGAAAAAGCGGCCGGGCTGCTGGATGTACTGGGAAGACGCGCTCAGATAGAGGAAGAACTGAAGAACCTGGTAGTTACCCGTTACACTGATTCAACAGGCAGCCAGCCGGTAACCGTTGTACCGGTTAAACCCGTTTCCAAACCGGATACCGTGACGGTTAAGCAACCGGTAGTGACCGCCCCTGCTCCCAAAACGGTTAAGGATACGGTGAAAACCGCGCCTGTCATTCCCGTCGCCACTCCTTATGCATTCAACGCAACAGACAAATACTATGTGGTACTGGTGCTGAATAAAGTGGATCCCGTTTTCTCCAACGAAGCAAAAAATGCGTTCTTCCGGTACAACCGGGAAACTTATTATAACAAAACCTACACAGCCGACCTGTTCCAGCTGGATGAAGAGAATCGTTTGCTGCTGTTGTCCTTTTTCAATGATGCGCAGGATGCGGTGGCCTATGTGGAAAAAACAAAACCCAAAACGGCCACTGAGATCCTGCCCTGGTTAAAAGGGGGTAAATATTATTTTTCCATTATTACCGAATCCAACCTGCAACTGCTCAAAAACAGCAGGGACCTGGAAGGCTATAAACGTTTCCTGGAGCAAAACCTCCCGGGCAAATTCTGAGACGGTTCCGCCCGGGCAGCGGGAAATTCCCCTGGAAAATCACTTTCGCAAAAATTTAAATACCGGAATGGCTCCTCCGCCGGGTATTTTCTTATTTTCGGTTCTCAATTTCGAATAGTTGCCTCGTTCTAACCACAACCCTTCATTTACTATATGAAAAAAGCGGTCCGAATTTTCTGGCGTCTTTTTTTTGGCGGTTTTGCAGTCTTCGTCCTGCTGATCGTGCTGGCCAATTACGGCGTTTTCGGCGCGATGCCTTCCATTGATGATCTTCAGAACCCCTCCATCCTGCAGGCTTCTGAAGTATATGCAGAAGACGGCACCCTGATGGGTAAATATTATACAGAAAGAGGAAACAGGAGCAATGTAAAATACCGGGACATCTCTCCTTTTGTGATCGATGCCCTGGTCTCCACCGAAGACGAACGTTTTCACAGTCACAGCGGGATTGATTTCCGTTCCACCATGCGGGCCATTTTTACGCTGGGTTCCGAGGGTGGCGGTAGTACGATTACCCAGCAGTTAGCCCTGAACCTTTTTAATGAACGGGCCTCCAATAAAGCGATCCGGGTCATCCAGAAGCTCAAGGAATGGATCATTGCCGTAAAACTGGA
>JBBIGW010000270.1:0-1821 GCA_037447355.1 Bacteroidia bacterium
ATGGGTTATACCTATGGAAAATATGAATGGATCTCGACAGACAGCAGCGGAAAACAAACGACCAGCCGCGGGATTTTTCATACGGTGTGGAAGAAACAATCCGACGGCAGCTGGAAATATGTGTGGGATTGATCCGGATCAGACAATGGTAAAGCGTTCCCGGTAATCCCCCACGACCAGCCAGTACACACCGTCCTGCATGCCCCCGGTACTCAGCGATAATTCCCGGTCCCTGTCCTGGATCCTGCCTCTCCGGATCAACTGGCCGTTATCATCAGTTATATGATATGTTTCAGCGGGCGTGGAAACAAGAGGAAACTGAACCGTAATACTGGCATTGAGGGGTACCGGGTTAGGGGTAACCATAAAACGGGAGAGGTCTTTCATGTAATCAGAGTCTTTACCGGGCTGGTGAGACCCGACAGGGTGTATGGTGCCACACAAAACGGGCAAAAAAAATGCCATGCAAACGGAAGAGGATAACAAAGCCTCAAATGTGAATATCTTCTGCGGGAATTGAAAGGGCTTCCGGCAACTCTCCGGCAGAACTACTATTACAGTATGGGTAATTCCACATGAAAGACCGTACCGGCACCCTGTTCTGTTTCAAACCAGATCCTGCCTTTCGCCTGCTCCACGATACCTTTGCACATAGCGAGGCCCAGTCCGGTTCCGGATGATTTGGTGGTGAAATTGGGAACGAAGATCCGTTCCTGCATACCAGGAGGAATTCCTTCCCCGTTATCACGGATCGTGATATGAATGACCTGGCCTTCCCTTTTTTCGTTTACCAGGATCCGGCAATGCTCTTTTTCACTGCAGGCTTCTGTGGCATTGGCAAACAGGTTAGTGAACAGACGGTTCATCTGGGTTTTATCGGCCTGCATCATCAGCTGGCCGGGTTCAGGGTTCCAGCCAAAGCTCACTTTTTCATTGGCCGCATACAATTCCCGGAGCGAGGCGATCACTTCATGCAGGTCAAAGACCGTGATATTGGTATTGCCGATATTGGCAAATTGTGAGAAATCGGCCGCGATCTTGGACAAGTGATCTATTTGTTCAACCAGGGTATTGGCCACATTGGCCGACAATTCTTTTACATTCTCCTGGTTATTGTGGATGGCCTTTTGCAGGTACTGGATACTCAGTTTCATCGGGGTGAGCGGGTTCTTGATCTCATGCGCCACCTGCCGCGCCATTTCCCGCCAGGCTCCTTCCCTTTCGCTCTTGGCAAGGGCGGCGGCACTTTCTCCCAGCTTGGCCACCATTTTATTGTACTCCTGCACCAGTTCCCCGATCTCGTCGTTCCGGTTCCAGAGAATGGCTTCGTTCATCTTGCCCAGGTTCACTTCTTTCATCTTATCACTGATCAGGGAAAAAGAATCCGTGATCCGGTTGGTGATAAAGAGGGCGATCAGGCCGGCAATCAGGAAAATAAACGCATTCAGGTTGATAATGGTGACCAGGAAATTCGAAATCTCTTTCTCCAATTCCGGCTGCGAAGTGAAATAAGGTATATTGATATACGCATAGGCCTGGCCTTCGGCATCCCGGACCGGGCTGTACATACTATAATAGGAGAAATTGCCCACCTTCTCTTTTTGCAGGAACTGTACCTTCCGGAGTTTTTCCAGGTTGTAATAGGCCACCGGGTCCATTTTTTTGCTCAATACCCCTTTATTGTACACATTGGCTTCGGAAGAAACCTGCAGGTTACCGGACAGGTCATATACATTTACATCCACCCCGTGTATATCCGATACTTCATCCACCAGTCCCTGCAGCCCGGTATTGGAAACCGAATCATAGATCTTGATCACA
>JBBIGW010000271.1:0-1784 GCA_037447355.1 Bacteroidia bacterium
AAAATTCAGTCATTCACACTGACTGGCCATACCCGGAGACGGGTATTTAAATAATTGGGGGAAATTATTTTGCATCAAAATCCACCACGATACGGTCTGTTTTCGGATGGCTCTGGCAGGTAAGGATATATCCTTTTTCCACTTCCTCATCTTCAAGTCCCCAGTGCACATCCATACTGACCTCCCCTTCGAGGAGCCTGGCCTTGCAGGTGCAGCACATTCCGCCTTTACAGGCAAAGGGCAGGTCAGCCCCCTGCTGCAGCGCCGCATCGAGTATGGTAATATCACTTTGCAGCGGAAGAACCATTTCAAAACTGCGTCCATCCACTTTTAGGGATATATTACTGACAGGTCCGGTTGCCGTGGACTGCGGGCTGTGGACTGCGGGCTTTTGTTTTCCTTGTGAGTTGAACAATTCAAAATGAATCTTCTTCTTCTCAATTCCCTTTGCTTCGAGGTAATCTTTAACGGTGAAGATCATTTCCTCCGGTCCGCAGATGAAAAATTCATCGGTAGTCTGGTAATCAGCGAGCCGCCCGAGTTCTTCCAGTTTGGCGATTGTGATCCGTCCCGAATTCAGTTCGGTCTCCGTCCGCTCCCGGCTTAGCACATGGACCAGGTTAAAGCGCTCCATGTATTTATTCTTCAGGGATTCGAGTTCTTCAAAGAAAATAATGGAGCCCCGGCTCCGGTTGCCAAAGACCAGGGTAAAATGACTCAGCGGCTCGGTGGCCAGGGTGGTCTTTACCAGTGAGATCACCGGGGTAATGCCGCTGCCGGCGGCAAATGCGAGGTAATTTTTTTTATGGGAGGGATTCAGCGGGGTATTGAATTTTCCCACCGGCTGCATCACTTCCAGCACATCCCCTTTTTTCAGTTGGTCATTGGCATAAGCGGAAAACAAACCCCCTTCCACTTTTTTGATCGCTACTTTCAGTTGCTTTTCCAGCGGGGAAGAACAGATGGAATAGGTACGACGGACTTCTTCGCCGTTGATCCGGGTCCGCATCGTAAGGCTCTGGCCCTGGCTGAATTGAAAACCGGCCTGAAGGGTTTCAGGAACATCAAACAGCACAGAGACACATTCAGGGGTTTCTTTCTTTACCTCTTTAACCGTGAGCCGGTGAAAATGAAGGGACATAGATCAGGGTTGTTTACGTAAGCCGTCGATCATGATCATGACCATATTGTCTTCCAGCTCCTGGGCATTGATCTTGGCCTTGCTGCGGTGCCAGCTTTCGATACCGCTGACGGCATGAAGCATGATCAGCACGGCGGTGGGAGCATCTATTTTCTTGATTTCGTTCCGGGCGATCCCTTCTTCAATGATCGCGGCGAATTTCTTGCGGTAATTACGGCGTTGTGTCTGGAAATTGGAGAGATAAGGCTCATCCAGGTGTTTCCATTCCCGGTCACTGACATAGACATCCTCGTAGTTCTCGGTCATTTGCCGGATATGGAACCGGAGCAACTGTTCAATTTTTGCTATGGATTTCTGGGCGCCGGCTTCAATACTGTCGATGGTGGTATTGTACACATTGGCCACATCAAAACAGATCGCTTCCAGGATCTCGTTCTTGGAACGGATATGATTGTATAAACTGGCGGCCTCGATGCCTACCGCTTCCGCGAGGTCCCGCATGGACGTGGCGGCGAAGCCTTTTTCCCGGAACATTGCAGCGGCCTTCTTCAGGATCAGGCCTTTCTTGGATGCTTTTTTTCGTTGTGCCTTAGCCATATCTAAAGATAATAAAGAGTAACAGGTATAAAAATATGATTATTCT
>JBBIGW010000272.1:0-1553 GCA_037447355.1 Bacteroidia bacterium
CCACCCCGATACCCGTCTCAGTGCCTTCGCTGTATCCCTGATGAGTTTTCCCTATGAAGAAAGCGAACACTGGCGCCGGGAATTCAGCCAGTCCAGCGGCTACCAGAAAAGCCTGTTTGAACAATCTTATGAGGATTTTATCCGGACCGTGGCCCCGGAAAACAATGAGCAGTTACTGGGATTCCTGAAAATGGATGAAGACAAAACAAATGAGGAAGTGGAGTCTGCGGTCAATTACCTGAAACTCCGGAAGATCAAACGGATGTTGCTCGAAAACCAGCTTGATCTGGAGAAAGAGCACAGTCCCGAAGAGTTCAGCATGCTGCACCAGACCCATGAACACCTGAAACTGATGGAAATGGAGCTGACCAAAAAAATGGGTGCGGTAATCATCCGTTAATCCCGGTTTTAGCCAACAGCATATCACTGTATGATACCTCCACCAGGTCTTTGTCCGTAATACCCAAAGCAGACAAGTAGAAATCACATTGTTCTTTCAGCTGATCCGCCCCGGGATGGCCGGCCATTTTATTTCCGGCCTCTATTTCCACGAATGAACCGAGTCCCGGAACCTCATCAATATGGAATTTCACATTACCGATATAATAGATCTCCCGTTTTTTCCTCACCACTACTTTAATCCCGTTGGCGCTGGCCAGGGCTTTTTTCAGGCCGGCGGCATCTTCCACTTTTACCAGTTGGAAGGCGGACTGTTTCGGACCTGCCTGGTCAGGGCGTTCATAATAGATCAGGTTGTTCTCAATATTCCCCTCCCGGAGCTTCAGGCGTCCCTTCTGTACATTAAAGTAGGTATCTGTCTGCTGGTCGGTGCCTTTAAAATCGGCACCCTTTGATAAAAGGCAGGCCCGGACATCGTCCCCGTTTTTACAACGGGCTTTGATTTCCACGTTGAGGTAGTTCATCTGAAAGTAAAAAGGCCGTACCGGTCAGATACAGCCCCTGAAAAAGTTTATAATTGATTATTCTGCCACAGCAGCCGCCTGTCTTTTCCGGCTGGATCCGATCTCTCCCCCGCGGTATCCTTCTTCACAGCGGCAAAAACGCATGGCGCTCCATACATGGTCCAGTTCCACCCGCTCTGTACTTTCATACCCTTCGCAGGTCAGGCGGTTCCAGCTGCATTCCCGGTTCAGGTCCGTCACGATCTTGGACGTGGTCTTGGGATAGGCCACCCAGAATTTAGAACCTGTCTTAAGAGAAGGCATCACATCTTTCAGGATCCCGTTCAACTGGTTTTCATTCACAGCAAATACCAGGGCAAAATCAATTTTCCGGCTTTTTAAAAGCGGGGTCATGTTTTTTGCGAAGGACAGCTTGCTGAATTGTTTCTCGATCGAAGAAGGCAAACCCTGAATTAAAAGATTCTTTTCGTCTGCCAGTTGTAACTTTTCAAACACAGTTTGTGACATACTTAGAAACTATTTTAATGGTTCCGGACATTCTCTATGAAAGCGTCCGAGTTCTCAAAGCAGGGACTGCAAAGGTACTGAATATATGGTGTATTTTCTGCATCATTGCAAATAAAAATCCCG